>NZ_JBIUCP010000031.1:0-49292 GCF_044538765.1 Acinetobacter sp. ABJ-A23_2 | reverse complement strand
GATCTAAATTACTCAATCATTAATAATAAACTTTAAATTGTAAAATATATAAGGCAATAAAATTCTCACAACTTCATATTTATAAGTACAATCTATCTCTTATGTACTCCCCCTCCCCCAAAACCTCTCCACAACCACATCCCGTTCATCCAAACTATTAGAGCTTAAAACCTGTAGCAGCAAACCATCTATAAGGTTGACCACCATATCGGCATCAAATTTTGGCTCGCGAGTTTCACTGCTAAAAATTAGGTCAAAAATTTCATGGCGCAGCCACTTTCGGTATTCAACTGCCATACGGTAAGCCTGTGCATAAAGCAGTTTTATTTCAAAAATGGCCTTAAGTAAAAGGTTGTACAGGCTGTTTAAATTAGTATGTAAGACAATAATTTTTTTAAGTTTATCTTTTGAAGTGTAATAACGGTTTGAGTAAATGATAGAAAGCACTTCTTCTCTCAGTAAACTTTTTTGAAAGGCGATGCACATTTCGATCAGGTGTTCTTTTGAGCCAAAGTATTTATAAAACGTGGATTTGGTAATGTTGGCTTCTTTAGCAATCAGGTCTACGCCTGCGGTGTGAAAGCCACGAGTGGTAAAGAGTTGGATTGCGGTTTGAATCACTTGTAATTTTTTGGAAGATATTTCTAAAGTTGGCATAGTTTTACCTTTTTAAATTCTTGTTGTGTCTAAATGAGATAAAAAGCCCGTGCCCTTTTTGGGAGAAAAAAAGGCACAGCAAAGCCGCAAGACGGTGCTTGGCACATCTCAAGTTTTGTTGTTGCTAAGTTTTAAGTAAAAATGACGTAAAGCCTGAAAACCTTATGGCGTTCAAGCTGCTGTAATTTTTTAAGCTGTGTTGTTATAGCTTTTGGCACCGAGTACCAAGAAATGATGGATGTGCATAGCCAACTCCTGATTTATGGAGTTCTGCCAGAGCATTTATTTGGACTTATGGTGGCAGAACGAAAGAGGGTTAGCAGACTGGCTTCGAGAACCCAGCACACCCGAAGGTGTCCCCCTTCCGTCCTACCGCTACAAAAAGGGAGACGAGTGGGTCTACATCAAAAAAACGTGTTTTTTCAATGTCCTCAAAGAACGGTCTGCTAAAACCGACTGGCAATGTGGCCAGCACGCAAAGCATAATCTGAGAGTTTAGATGTGTCAATGTCGCTTTTATGACAAGTATTTAAATTTCTTATTGTTTTTCATTAGATTAACTTAATTATTATTTTAGATATTATATTTAATTGTATTTATTTATTTTTTAAAAAGAGTCAGATACGGTAAGCTAAACCTCATAAATTTTACTTTTTGATTTTGAATATTTTTTAGAACTTTACGAGAACATAAATGATAAGACTATCTTCAAAGTCCATTTTAATATTAACAACTGGGTGTTTGTTAAATGGCTGTAGCCAAGGCCCTCTTCCATTAGAGGTTACGCTACATCAGGATTATGTATGTGCCTTTACCAATAAACCTCCAAAAACCACTTATCCTGTTGATAATAGTTTTTTGATTTATATGGGGAAAATCGACAATAGAAACGCATATTCAAGTTCTTATGAGAAGTTTTACCCAAGCGGTCCGTTACCAATAGAAGAAAAGGATTGTGCAAAAATTCCTCTAAAAGAGTTTGAAAAGAATGTGGTTTATGACATTACTTTGGATACATATAAAATTTTTGATACACGTATTTGTGTAGTAGAACAGAACAATAAGCTAGAAATTCGAGAGCCTGAACTCGGTGAGACAACTTGTAAATAGAATTGTTTCTAGGCTCTCATTTCGCTATTACAGAAATAACAAAACGAGTGGGATTAGACAATCTCGGTCTGCCCCACTTGGTGATAAGCGCGATTAAAATAAACCAAACTTTGGTCATGCTGGCTTTGTTTAATCGCCACAATCGGACATATAAAAATCGTATGTGTGCCGACTTGTTGAATTTGTTCAATCTCACAATCGAAACTGACCAAAGCATCATCTAACACAGGTGAACCTGTTTCTAACTCAATCCATTCGCCATGTTTAAAGCGTTCTTCTGGTGTGAGCTTAGATGAAAATGCTTTTGAAATATGTTCGTGGTGTGCGCCTAAAACATTTACCGTTAAGATTTTGTTATCTAGGAAATGTGCATGTGAACTCGCAGATTGGTTCATACAGACCAATAATGTCGGCGGTGTGTCAGTCACACTACAAACAGCAGAGGCAGTAAATCCAAAACGGCCAGACATGCCTGCCGTGGTCACAACGCTAACCGCACTTGTGAGTAAAGACATTGCATTTCTAAAGTCTGTTGCTTGAACCATGACATTATTCCTAAATTGAACCGTACCTTGTCCTGTGTGTTTTGCTATACCGCCCAACTCCATCAGGAAGGTACTGTATCGACATGAGTCCTGTTTAGAACTACATGTAATAAGTGAAATGAGGGTTACTGCTTTGATTATCAATAGCCATCAAAAAAGTAACCCTTTATACCATTGTATTGGTAAATATTAAGCAGTAAGTTCAAAACCAGTTAGTTCTCGACGAACAATTTCTGCACCTGCCGTTAAAGCATTTAACTTGCCACGTGCCACTTCACGCGAAAGAGGTGCCATACCGCAGTTTGTGCACGGGTAAAGCTTGTCAGAGTCTACAAACTGAAGCGCTTTACGTAGTGTGTTCGCCACTTCTTCTGGTGTTTCAATCTGGTTAGATGCGACATCAATTGCACCCACCATGACTTTTTTACCACGAATGAGTTCAAGCAAGTCGATTGGCACACGCGAGTTGTGACATTCTAACGAGATGATGTCGATGTTAGAAGTTTGAAGTTTCGGGAAAGCTTCTTCGTACTGGCGCCATTCTGAACCGAGTGTCTTTTTCCAGTCAGTGTTGGCTTTAATGCCGTAACCATAGCAAATGTGCACCGCAGTTTCACATTTTAGGCCTTCAATTGCACGCTCTAAAGTCGCGATGCCCCAGTCATTTACTTCGTCAAAGAATACGTTAAATGCAGGTTCGTCAAACTGAATAATGTCTACACCAGCAGCTTCTAACTCACGCGCTTCTTGGTTCAATATTTTAGCAAATTCCCAAGCAAGCTTTTCACGGCTCTTGTAGTGACCATCATAAAGCGTATCAATCATGGTCATTGGGCCAGGTAATGCCCACTTAATTGGTTGATCAGTTTGCTGACGTAAAAACTTCGCATCTTCAACAAACACAGGCTTTTGACGAGACACAGCACCAACAACAGACGGTACACTTGCGTCATAACGGTCACGAATACGAACTGTTTCGCGCTTCTCAAAATCTACGCCATTTAAGTGTTCAATAAACGTGGTCACAAAGTGTTGGCGGGTTTGTTCACCATCGCTCACAATATCAATGCCCGCACGTTGTTGTTCGTGCAACGCTAAACGTAGCGCGTCTTTTTTACCTTCAACTAAGCCTTCGTTTTCGAGTTTCCACGGCGACCAAAGCTTTTCAGGTTCTGCAAGCCAAGACGGTTTTGGTAAGCTGCCAGCAGTTGAAGTCGGTAATAATTTTTTCATGTTAAATGACCTGTATGTTGATTAATTAGGAGCGTAATTAGCAGACCACTGCTCAAGAATCGCTTGGTATGGTTTGATAAATTGCTCTTCAACAAACTTCCCCTGCTCAATAGCCAAACGGCTACGTTCTTCACGGTCATACACAATTCGAGTAAGTGAATAATCTTCGTGTTTCAAGCTTGGTTGATAAGACTTTCCAGCCACTGAATTTGCGTTATAAATTTCAGGGCGGTAAATCTTTTGGAATGTTTCCATCGTACTAATGGTACTAATCAACTCAAGGTTGGTGTAATCACTCAACAAATCACCAGTAAAATAGAACGCTAACGGTGCAACGCTATTTGGCGGCATGAAGTAGCGAACTTTTAAGCCCATTTTTTGGAAATATTCATCGGTTAATGAATAGTCTTCTTGCTTATATTCAACACCTAAAACAGGATGTTCGTTTTCAGTACGGTGGTACTCTTTAGTGGTTGAAACGCTTAGGCAAATCACAGGCGCCTTTTTAAAGTTGGCTCTGTAAGTTTCAGAGTTAATAAAGCTCTTAAATAAGTTGCCGTGCAGTTCACCAAACTTTTCTGGCGTGCTAAACGTAGACTTGTTTTTGTTGTGATCTAACAACAACACACTAAAGTCATAGTCACGTACATAAGACGAGAAGTTGTTACCTACAATACCTTCGATGCGTTCATTAGTCTTTTTATCAACAATATTGGTTTTCAATATTTCAATGAGAGGCAGTCCGCTGGTACGGTTTTCGGCATCAATATTCATTTCAACCGAAATGATTTCAAGTTCAACGCCATAGCGATCGCCCTTAGGGTTGTCCCAATGAGCTAAGGCATTAAAACGATTGTCGATCATCCGTAATGTATTGCGCAAATTTTCTTCGCGGCTCATCCCTCTCGCCAAGTTAGCAAAGTTGGTGGTAATACGCGTATTGTCTGCTGGACGATAGTTCTCATCGAAACAAATACTCTTAATCGTAAATGTAAATTCTTTACTCATTTTGATCAGTACCCTAATTTCTGAGATAAAACCTAAAAAAATTTCGAGCTCTTTTTTGAACTTTCCAGCCTTGTCAGTTTTGTGCCTTATGGTCTTATCAAAAAGTGAATTACTGGAGCGCTTCAGAGCATGAATAGATTTATACCGCAATCACAACATGAATAAAAATGATTTAGTCTCATTCAAAACTGAGTGAAATTCATGTTTAGGGTTTAATAAATAAGTAGGAAGTTAAATATTTTTCATCTTAGGTTTTTTTAGACAGTACAAACGAGACATGCGGTACTCACGTTTTAGCACCTGTATTTTTTATAATTTATTATTATTTTTAACTACTTAAACTTATTATTTTAAAATAGAACTGCTAAACCTAAAGCAGTTTATGCTGAATCTCGCTCATCTCTGCTTTGAGCCATTCTAAAAATATAGTTTTGCGTGGATCTTCTTCAAAAGCACTATGAGAAAGTAGAAAATAGGCTGAACCGTCTTGAACGATTGGTGAAATTTTTTGTATTGCGTTCCACTCAAGCTCTTTTTCAATCATATAAATTGAGATAACTGTAGCTCCGAGTCCAGCCAAACAGCCTTCTAAACATAGATAAAAATGTTCGAGTTCAACTTTAGTGTAGCCTTTTAAACTTTGCTTTAACTCAGCAATACGACTCATGTTTTTGAAAAAATTCGGCCTAGAGGTCGAAATGAGTACGTCGTTGGTTTCCGATGGCTTGGTTGCTTGAACTAGGGCGATATATTCATCGGCAATTTTTTCGCTATAGATATGCTCTCCCCAATCAAAGTCATTTCGGCGAATCGCGATATCAATATTATCTTTTTCAAAATCAACCACGCCGCCTGCGGTAAGTAACACAACCTCAAAATCATGACCGAGCTTTTTAAATTTTGATAATCGTGGAATAAGCCATTTCATGGAAAGAGTCGGTTCACACGACAAAACCAGTTGCTTTTTTTCGTTTTTAGGGTGGCTGAGTTCTATTAAACATTCATCAAGTTGACCAAAAACTTGATGGCAACAACTCAATAAAGTTTCACCCTGCTCGGTCATCACAAGCGTTTTATTTTTTCGGTCGAATAAAGTCGTATTTAAAGCTTCTTCTAAATTATAAATCTGTTTACTGACCGCACTTTGCGTCACAAATAACTTCTTTGCAGCTAAAGTCACGCTGCCATACTTCGCCACAAAATAGAAAAATTTTAGTGAATTCAGCGATATTCTTTCGATCATTCCAAAAACTCATAGATGTTTAGTCGTTTTTATCGATTTTTATTTCTGGGTTTCTGTTCAAAAATAAAAATCATCTTTATTAAACCCCATTTTAGATGATGAAAAACATATTGAATATCTATCTTTGTAAACCTCAAATCCTGATATTTCTCGCGAAAAGAATAGCAACTATAGCTAGTTCTTCCGCACTCTTACATACATTCCAAAAACTACAGATTAGTTCTCTTGTTTTTAGTGAAGGTACAAGATAATGGCAGAGTTTATTGCGGTTATTCTCATTACGATTTTGGCGGTGGTTAGCCCCGGCGCTGACTTTGCAATTGTGACTAAAAATAGTTATCTGTACGGCAGAAAAATAGGGGTTTTCACTTCACTAGGAATATCGCTTAGCGTATTGGTGCATGTGACCTATACGTTAGTTGCGGTTGCCTTTGTGATGGCTTATACGCCACAAATTTTGACTATTGTTAAGTATATTGGCGCACTTTACCTGATCTATGTTGGTTATAAAACCTTTACGCAAAAACCTGTTTTAGACACTGCTGCGTTAAACGCTATAGGCACTTTGCAAGCCATAAAATACGGCTTTTTTACCAATGCCCTGAATCCAAAAACCACGCTATTTGTAATTAGCACCTATACGCAAATTGTGAGTTTAACCACGCCTGAAAGCATTCTTTTAGCTTATGGCTTTTTTATGTCATTTGCCCATTTTATATGGTTTTCACTGGTGGCTGTGCTTTTCTCTTCAATGCTCTTAAGACAGAAAATGTTAGCCAAACAAGCTCAGATTAATAAGGTAATTGGTTCTATTTTATGTGTGTTGGGTGTGATTCTGCTTTTTACTAATTTTCAGTAGAGGCACTTAATTTTTCAGAACCTTTTTAATGTATTACTGTTAATATAAAAATACATGATAGATTTTCCAATCCTTCATATTTCTATAAATCAAGGATGATGAGCGAATACATTTATTATGGAAATCAAGCAAATAAAGTATTTTTTGACAGTCGTTGAATCGGGCAGTATTGGTAAAGCTGCCCAAAAACTCGATGTCGGTGCTTCGGCGATTAGTCAGCAAATTAGTAAGCTCGAACAAGAGCTAAGCATTCGCTTATTACAGCGTAATGCTTTTGGCGTGACCCCAACCCCAGCAGGTCTTGCCTTTTTAAAGCACTCGCAACTTATTTTGCGTCAGGTAAATTTTGCCATAGATGCTGCGCATTCGGCACGGTTGTCTGGTCATGTCAGCCTTGGTTTTCCACCGACCATTACCGCTTTGATTGGTATCCCTTTAATGAAACTGATGTCTGAACGCTATCCAGACATTCGTTTAGAGATTGTGGAAACCCTGTCAGGTAACCTGATTCAATACATTAACTCGCGTCAGCTTGATATCGCTATTATTTTTACTAATGAGATTGATAAGCAGTGGTCGATACAGCCCTTGGTACGCGAGCAAATGTACTTGATGGCGCGAAAAGAAGTGCTCGAAAAATACGGTCTTGCCGATTGTATTAAAAGCGGCATTATTCAGTCGCAGCAGATTGGTGATATTCCTTTAGTGTTGCCACGTCAGCGTCATAGCTTACGAAAGCTACTTGAACACAAGATTGGACAGCTTAATGTCGTCTATGAAATTGATGGCTTACACTTACTCATGGACAGCCTAATCCACCTCGACCTTGCCAGTGTTCGCCCCGGAAGTGCCTGCCTGCAAGAATACAAACATCAGCTGCAATTGCTTAAAGTGATTGACCCAGAAGTGGAACGAATTAACTACTTAGTGAGCCTTGCCGAAGAAGAATTATCACCCGCTGCACTTGCTGCAAAGTCAGCCATTAAGGCATGTGTGAAAGAGTTGATTCAAAACCAAATTTGGCCATGTTCTGAAATTATTGTTTAAAGGGTCATTAATTTTTCTAAATACCTAATTAATTTTCGCCTCTCACTCCTCCCTGCTTTTTAAGATTACATTTTTATACAAATGATAAGTGGTTTTCTGTTTATCGAAATATAGATGTGTAGTTTTAACTGGAAACAAGGCATCACATTTTCTACCAAGGACACCTTTAAATCTCATCTCTAACCCATTTCCTATTTAGGTTTATTGATTGAATCAATTTACGTCCAAACTTTGAAGATCGTGAATGTTTCCATTTTGTCAGGCCAAGGAGGTCTCCAATGGATGTCGTTAATAACCGTAGGGCTACTTTTAAAAAAATATTAAATGTAACGAGTGGCAACTTTTTAGAACAGTACGATTTTTTTCTTTTTGGTTTCTATGCCACCTATATCGCAGCAAAATTTTTCCACTCTGAAAATGAATATGTCTCTTTAATGATGACATTTACCGTATTTGCTGCGGGCTTTCTTATGCGTCCTCTCGGCGCTATTTTCTTGGGTGCTTATGTCGACAGAATTGGTCGCCGTAAAGGTTTAATTGTGACTTTAAGCCTCATGGCTATTGGTACGATCTTAATTACCTTTGTACCGGGTTATGACACCATTGGTATTATGGCTCCTATTTTGGTGGTCATTGGACGCCTATTACAGGGCTTCTCGGCAGGTGTTGAATCTGGCGGTGTGTCGATTTACCTCGCAGAAATTGCAACCGATAAAAACCGTGGTTTTATCACAAGCTGGCAGTCTGGTAGTCAACAAATTGCGGTGGTGTTTGCTGCGTTATTTGGTTATTGGCTCAACACCGTTTTAACTCATGCACAAGTGAGTGAATGGGGCTGGCGTATTCCGTTCTTAATTGGTTGTTTAATCATTCCTTTAATCTTCTTATTCCGCCGTACTTTAGAGGAAACTGAAGCTTTTAAAGCGCAAAAAACTCACCCTTCAACCAAAGAAATTTTCAGCACACTGGCGAGCAACTGGCGCATCGTACTTGCAGGTATGATGATGAGTGCAATGACCACAACGACGTTCTATTTCATTACGGTTTACACCACAGTATATGCAAAACGTACTCTAGAAATGTCGGTAACGGATAGTCTTTTAGCAACCGTATTTGTAGGTTTATCGAATTTCTTCTGGTTACCAATGGGTGGCTTACTTTCAGACAAAATTGGTCGTCGTCCTGTGTTAGTCGGTATTACGACTCTTGCGATCTTTACCAGTTATCCAGTTTTAAGCTGGTTGGTGAGCGACATTAGTTTTTCAAACTTACTGATCACACTTGCTTACTTCTCGTTCTTCTTTGGTATGTACAACGGGACTATGGTGGCAACACTTGCCGAAGTAATGCCAAAACGTGTTCGTACCGTTGGCTTCTCTTTAGCGTTTAGTCTTGCAGCCGCTATTTTTGGTGGTATGACGCCAATGGCGTGTACTTACCTTGTGGAAAACACAGGCAATGCAAGCACACCAGCGTACTGGCTGATGCTCGCTGCGGTATGTAGTCTCATCTCAAGTTTATATCTATGTCGCGGTTCTAAACAGAACAAATCTGACGCGATTGCTGAACCTGCAAAGGTTAGCGCTTAAAACAACTCCTTAACCTGAAATTTTAATGAACAGTACGGCGCATGTTGCAGCCGTACTGTGCTCTCCTGTCATTAAAGCGAGATACTATGAAAAAGTCCCCTATCTTCATGACCATTTGCCTAGCTGGTGCGGGCTTAGGCTCAACCCTTGCTAACGCAGATACCCTCGAAGTAATTAGCTCAGGCGGTTTCTATTCATCTATGGAAAAACTCATTCCAATATTTGAAAAGCAAACTGGTCACACGGTTCACCTTTCATCTGGTTCATCTATGGGTGCATCGCCAACTGCAATTCCAAATCGTCTCGATCGTGGTGAACATTTTGATGTGGTGGTGTTGGCCGCTCCTGAACTGAACAAGCTTGCAGAAAAAGGTTATGTAGACCCAAATTCACAAAGTGCATTAGTCAATTCAAGCATTGGCATGGCTGTGCCTAAAGGTGCACCAAAACCAGATATTAGCTCTGCGGCAAAATTTGAAAAAGTTTTATTAAATGCCAAGCACATTGGTTATTCAGCAAGTGCGAGCGGTACACATCTTGAAAAAGATGTTTTCCCAAGCTTCCCACCTGTCGAGTACAAAGTGATTTCTGGTAAAGCAGAAAAAGTAGTCGGCGACCGCGTTGCAAAACGTATTGCTGAAGGTCAGTTTGATATTGGTTTCCAGCAAATTAGTGAAATCAAACCGTTTACCGGCAAATATGGTCAAGTTGATTTAGTCGGTCCAATTCCTGCGCCTTACCAAAAAGTCACCGTGTTTGCTGCTGGCATTGGTAAAAACTCACAACATGAAAAAGTCGCAAAAGAACTTATTCAATTTGTGAAATCGCCTCAAGCGACACAAATTATTGAAGAACAGGGTCTTGAGCAGGTTAAACAATAAAAGCTCTAAAAGGCAGCATTTTGAGAGGGTGTTGCCTTTACTCTTTAGGCGGTTTACGTAGCGTAATAGAACAAAATGTATAGCAATAAACCAGTGTAGAATAATTAACAAAGGACAATGTAGTATTTGCCGTGGAACTCAAACAATTAAAGTATTTTATTGCAGTGATCGAGTCTGGAAGCTTGGGTAAAGCTGCAAAAAATCTCGATATTGGAACTTCTGCATTAAGTCAGCAAATCTCAAAATTAGAAAGCGAGCTTTCTATTCGCCTTTTACAACGTACTGCTTTGGGTACAGTTCCCACCCCTGCGGGTTTAGCTTTTTTTCAACAGGTTCAACTTGCGCTTAGGCACTTAGACCATGCCGTAGACTCTGCGCATTCTTCACGTTTAAGTGGTCATGTTACCGTCGGTTTTTCGCCGAGTGTCGCGTCGGTTATAGGCACGCACTTTTTAAAACTCATGAGAAACCGTTATCCCGACATTAAAGTCCGTCTCATTGAAGGCTTATCAGGCGACTTAAAAGCTTTAGTTAATGCAAGGCAGCTTGATGTTGCCATCATCTTTAGTGACGATGTCGACCCACAGTGGGCCATACAGCCTTTAGTAAAAGAGCAAATGTTTTTAATCTCGCCTAAAGAAGTACTGAGTCAGTACCATCTTGAAAACTGTATAGACACTCAAACTATTACGCATACACAGCTTAAAGAACTTCCGCTGATTTTACCAAGTCAACGACATGGGCTGCGCTTGTTGCTCGAACAGAAAATTCATCAACTTAAAGTGGCTTATGAAATTGATGGGTTGCATTTGTTAATGGAAAGTATTAGCCAACTCGAAATGGCGACCATTCAACCTGCCGGTGCCTCATTAAACTCACGACAAGACCTATGTTTGCTACGCATTGTAGAACCTGCCATTGAACGTATTAACTATTTAATTAGTCTCTCTGAAGAAGAACTCTCGCCTGCCACCTTAGCCACCAAAGTGGTGATTCGTGCTTGTGTGACTAACTTAATTAATGAAAAGCGCTGGCCCGGTGCGGAACTCATAAACACTTAAGCGCTTAGTGTTTATTTTTACTAAACACCCATTCAAGCTTAGCCTCTCACTTCACCTGCTCTTTTAAAGCTAAATTAGCCTTAGCTGAGAAAGGGAGAAATCTATGCATGATGTGATTGTAATTGGTGGTGGGAATGCCGCACTGTGTGCCGCGCTCACGGCAAAAGAAAGTGGTGCGTCTGTGCTTGTCATAGAAGCAGCACCTAAAGAATGGCGTGGTGGTAACTCACAACACACCCGTAACCTCCGTTGCATGCATGATGCTCCTCAAGATGTATTAGTCGATGCCTATCCCGAAGAAGAATATTGGCAAGACCTACTTAAAGTCACTGCAGGCAAAACAAACGAACACTTAGCTCGTCTGGTTATTCGTAGCACAGCGACCTGTCGTGACTGGATGCGTAAACATGGCGTGAATTTTCAGCCGCCACTATCGGGTGCTTTGCATGTTGCACGTACCAACGCCTTTTTTATGGGTGGCGGTAAAGCCCTCATTAATGCGTATTACCGTAGTGCCCAAGAACTTGGCATTGAGATTTTATACAACACAAAAATTAAAGACCTAAAGTTAAACCAAGGACATTTTGAAGCTGCAATTGCTGAGGATGGCCGTGTGTTTAAAGCGAAAAGCTGTGTATTGGCCGCAGGTGGTTTTGAGTCAAATCTGGAATGGTTAAGAGAAGCATGGGGACAAAATGAAAACGGTGAATGGCCTGCCGATAATTTCATTATTCGCGGAACCCGCTTTAATCAAGGCAACTTACTCAAATTTATGATAGATCAAGGCGCCGATATTATTGGTGACCCATCACAATCGCACTGTGTCGCCGTAGATGCACGCGCACCGTTATATGACGGCGGCATCTGCACCCGTATTGACTGCGTTTCTTTGGGTATTGTGGTCAATAACAAAGCCGAACGTTTTTACGATGAGGGCGAAGACTTCTGGCCAAAACGTTATGCGATTTGGGGTCGCCTTGTTGCCAAACAACCTCAGCAAATTGCTTATTCCATTATCGACTCAAAAGCCATTGGTCGCTTTATGCCACCTGTGTTTGCGGGTGTGAAAGCAAATAGCATTCAAGAACTGGCCGAAAAAATCGGACTAGATGCAAAAACCTTATGTCACACCGTAGAAGAATTTAACCAAGCCTGTTTACAAGGCACCTTTAACCACACGGTTTTAGATGACTGCAGCACCCAAAATATTGTTCCAAACAAAACCCATTGGGCCGTTCCTCTCGATCGCCCACCTTTCTATGCCTATGCGCTTAAACCTGGCATTACCTTTACCTATTTAGGCTTAAAAGTCGAAGACGATGCTGCGGTGCGTTTTAACAATAAAGCCAGCCGCAACCTGTATGTCGCAGGTGAAATGATGGCAGGTAACGTACTCGGTCAGGGTTATACCGCTGGCGTTGGTATGTCGATTGGCACGACCTTTGGACGCATTGCCGGAAAAAATGCAGCCCACTATGCACTTTCACAAGGAGTTGAACATGAATGCTAGTACTAAAGCCCTAATTCCAGTTGTTCAGCTCTCTGACCATGAGCAAGAAGTTCAAAGAGCCCTACAGATTTGTAATGCTTGTCGTTACTGTGAGTCATTTTGTGCTGTATTTGCGGCGATGACCAAGCGTCTTGAGTTTAATCAAGCAGATATTCATTACCTCGCAAACCTGTGCCATAACTGTGGTGCTTGTTTACACGCTTGCCAATATGCCCCGCCGCATGAGTTTGGTGTAAACATTCCAAAAGCAATGGCGCAAGTACGTTTGGAAACTTACCAAGAGTTTGCGACACCTCAACCACTAGGCAGACTTTATAAGTCTGTTGGGATTCCTTTTGTTTCGGCGTTATCAGCTATTTTCTTTTTATGCATGTTAGCTGTGGTCTGGTACAAAGGCACCGACCTGTTTGCAGGCTATCAAGGTAATTTCTATGCGATTTTCCCACATAACTTTTTAGCGCTACTGTTTGGAGCGACCTTTACAGTTGCGATTGTTCTGCTCGGTATCGGAATTAGTAAATTTTGGCGACAGACGTCTAAAGTTATTCATGGCAAAGTTGAGAAACCAGATCTAGTTCAAGCTACCCAAAATGTATTAACACTTAAATATTTAGATGGTGGACATGGCAAGGGCTGTAATGAACAAGATGACCGTTACACACAAATCCGCCGTGTGTTCCATCACCTGACTTTTTATGGCTTTATGCTCTGCTTTGCAGCTACAGGTGTAGCGACTTTATATCACTATTTTCTTGACCTACATGCGCCTTACCCTATCTTTAGCTTGCCTGTGATTTTGGGTACTTTGGGTGGACTTGGCTTAGTGGTCGGACCATCTGGCTTGCTCTATTTAAATCTTAGACGTCATCCGTTGCATGGTGACCGTGAGCAAAAACCTGTAGATCGAGGCTTTATTTTCCTTTTAATTTTAGTCAGTGCTTCAGGCTTAGCTCTCATGGCATTTCGCAATACACCTTACATGGCACTTTTACTGATTTTCCATTTAGCCACAGTCATGACCTTCTTTATTACTATGCCATTTGGAAAGTTCGCACACGGTTTTTACCGCAGCGCCTCTTTACTCAAATTTGCCATCGAAGAACGTATTTCCAAGAAATCATAATTTCATTCAAAAGTATTCACTATCTTAGCGTAGTGAATACTTTCATTATTTTAAGCTCAAAATACTTCATACCTTGCCTACTTTTTACTATTTAAAATTCCCAAGCCATACATCGGCCACTTGGTACTCGCTTTAATGTTATTAATCAGCATCGCTACCAAAACTAAAGACACTGCACCGACCAAAACAGGGAAAATTAGAAAACTCCACTGGTAATGTATGCTGCTTGCGGTGAGTAAAATAACTAAAGGATTTGCCCCAGCAGGTGGATGAACGCATTTAAACACTTGCATGAGCGCAATTGCGCAGCCCACTGATAAAGCAATTGTAAAAATAGAAACACCAACAAATTTTAGAAAAAACAAACCTACAAAAGCCGAAATAAGATGCCCAAATATAATATTTCTCGGCTGCGCCAAAGGTGACTGCGACACGGTATAGAGCAATACACAGGTCGCACCAAACGGTGCCATGATAAAGATATTGTGTGTGAGCTTACTCAACCACAGAAGTATAAAAATACTGAGCGTACCTCCAATAAGACTTCTTAAAACATCAACTTTAGTGGGCGATGGAGCCAGTTTTTCTTTGCCATAAAAGATCGAGAACATGATTTTTTCCTCAAACAAAAATTTGCTTTTTAAAAAGCATATAGATAAAATTCTAAATAGTACAGATCTGTACTATTTTATTTTTTGGAAAAGATACATGTCAAAATCTGCCTTAAAAATATTAGATACAGCCGAGAAGTTATTTAATGAAAATAGTTTTGTCGGGGTGGGTGTCGACCTGATTCGCGATGAATCTGGCTGCTCTAAAACCACTATGTACACATACTATAAAAATAAAAATCAACTGGTTAAGTCTGTGCTCGTTGCGCGTGATGAACGGTTTAAGCAAAGCCTTTTGGGTTATGTTGGAGATGCAACAGGATTAGAGGCCATCAATAAGATTTTGGATTGGCACACCAATTGGTTTAGACAAGATTTTTTTAAAGGCTGTTTATTTGTAAGAGCAGTCGCTGAATCTAACCAAGATGATCAAGACATTATTTCTATTTCTAAAGCCCATAAACAATGGATTAAAGTATTGATTGCGGAAAACTGCAATGTACCGAATGGTGAAGCTTTTTCTGAGCTGATCTATACGGTGATTGAAGGCTTAATTAGCCGCTTTTTAGTCGATGGTTTCGATGAAACACTTGCGATAAACATGAAAAATTCTATTAATCAATTATTTAATATTCATCAACATTAGCATGAGAACTTAAAATGGAAGTGGACCATATTTTTATTTGTGTACAACCAGGCGCTCCCGAAGCTGAAACTTTAAAAAAATTCGGTCTAACAGAAGGTTCATCCAATAAGCACCCGGGTCAAGGTACAGAAAACAGACGCTTTTTCTTTAAAAATAGCTTTATCGAATTAATCTTTTTAAATAATCCCGAAGAAGCCTCAAGCGATCTCACCAAACCGACTCTGCTTTTTGAGCGACTAAGTACTCAAAATAATATCGCGTCCCCTTTTGGTATTTGTTTTCGTCCTAAGAATAAAGATGATAACGGTGCAAAATTTCCTAATTGGGTGTACAAGCCAAGCTATTTACCAGCCAGCTTAGAAGTAAATGTTGCCAAAGATGCTGTTTTATCTGAACCGATGTGGTTTTTCCTTTCATTTGCTTCACGACCAGACCTTGCCGTAAAAGAAAAACAACAACCACTTGTTCATAGCAAAGATTTATCAGAAATCACCGCGATTAAAGTTTCTGTTCCAAACCTTGAACAGCACCCTACTTCGTTACTGTTCAATACACTTGATAATTTTGAAGTGACAGATGGAACCGAACACTTAATGGAAATTAGTTTTGATCATGAACCTCAAGGAATGATTCATGATTTCAGACCAGAGCTACCGCTTATTTTTAAATATTAAAACGCTTAGTTTCTAATAAAAAACTGTGATTTATTGCAAATCACAGTTTTTATTTAAATTGAATCACATTAAAAACGATAATAGCTTAAGCAATTTTTCCATCAATAATGCCTTTCTCCTTTAATGCAGCAAGCTCTTCTGCTGTTTTAAATCTCGATAAGATTTGAGCAGTATGTTCACCTAACTCAGGCGGTGCATGATGATATTCAACTGGAGTATCAGACAGCTTGATTGGTGAGCCAATCGTTTGGAAGTTTTCATTTAAACGATGAGGAATATTCACTACCAAATTGCGATGGACGATTTGTGGTTCAGCCAAAGCATCTTCAATAGAATTGATAACACCTACTGGCACTTTAAGCACATGAATCATCTCAACCCATTCTTTAGCAGTTTTTCGCAAAAAGTGTTCCGACAATAAAGGAATCAGTTCATCTCGATATTTGACGCGGTCTTGATTGCGTACAAACTTTTCATTTTCGAGTAACTCTGGATAACCAATCGCAATACACAGATCTTTAAACTGTTTGTCGTTACCGCAAGCAATAATAAATTCTTTATCTTTAGCCTTAAAAGTTTGATACGGCACAATACTGGGGTGTTGATTACCCATGCGTTGAGGGGCTTTACCTGAGGCTAAATAATTCATCCCCTGATTTGCCAGTGCCGCGACCTGTACATCTAACAAAGACATATCAATATACTGACCGCGTCCTGTATGTGAGCGTGCAATCAGTGCCGCTTGAATGGCAATGGTGGAATACAATCCAGTTTGAATATCTACCACAGCCACGCCAACCTTTTGCGCACCACCACCTGCCACATCATCAGGCTCGCCAGTAATGCTCATTAAGCCAGACATACCCTGAATAATAAAATCATAACCGGGTTCTTCTGCACGTGGGCCATCTTGCCCAAAACCAGTAATCGAGCAATAAACAATGTTCGGGTTCAACTCACTTAATGACGCGTAGTCCAAACCATATTTAGCCAAAGACCCTGTCTTATAATTTTCAATCACGACATCGGCAGTCTTGGCAATTTCATAAATTAAGGCCTGACCTTCTGGTGTGGTAATGTCCACTGCAACCGAATATTTATTGCGGTTGGTACACTGGAAATAACCAGATTCACGGGTCATGTTTCCGTCTTGATCGGGCATCCATGGTGGGCCCCACATACGTGTATCATCACCGACTCGAGGACGTTCAATTTTAATCACTTCCGCGCCAAGGTCTGCCAAGATTTGCCCACACCATGGCCCCGCAAGCACACGACTTAAATCTAAAACCCGAATACCTTGTAATGCACCCATAACGATACCCTTATCTTTTTAGAAGGTACTTAGAGCACCTTCCTGTCATTGTTTATGATTGTTTTTGCGGATCGTACTGACGATCTTTAATAAATAAGCCCGGCAATACACCCGCAACAAAATACGCAGCACCCATCACAATAAAGGCCATGGTAAACGTACCGCCCGACGCTAAGAAACCAATAGTAGCTGGTGCAATCGCTGCCCCGACACGACCAATGTTATAAGCACCCCCAATGGCTGTTCCGCGCACATCGGTTGAAAAACTTTCAGCCATATAAGTCGCGTTCACACCATATGGAATGCCATATAAGAAGCCAAAAGTGATTAATAAATACAAAATATTGTCAGGGGTATTGAAGAAAATAATGATTGGTAAAAACACGGCACTCGCAATTGTTCCAAACACAAAAACAGCACGGCGGTTAAATTTGTCGGCAAGATAACCCGCTAAAATTTTGCCTAGAATCATTGCGGTATATGAACCCACCATATAACTGGTTAAGTTTTTAAAGTTCATATGCACTTCTGTTTCCAAATAACTTGGCATCCAGTTGTTAATGCCGTAATAACCAAACTGCAAGAAGAACGCTGTGGTCATCCACAACAAAAACATCTTGCGGTGCTTAAAGTTATGAAAGATTTGCTTATAGATACTGCCACTTTTCGGCTTTTCAGCCACGACCATTTCTTTAGGTTGTCTGTTGCCTTGTAAACTTTCAATTTTAGTGAGCTGCCAAGATTTTGGCTCTGGCACAAAGCGTTGCAAGAAAATATTAATAAAAGCAGGTACCACGGTCAGAAAGAACAAAACACGCCAGCCATGATCTGGAATAATTGCTCCTGCTAAGAGTGTTGCAGCAATATAACCTACGGTCTGACCTGTCTGTAATGTGCCCAATACCGTTGTACGGTAAGTAGTTGGCACATATTCAGCCATTAAGGTATTACAGGCCATATAGAGTGCCCCGATTCCTAAAGCACCAATAAAACGTAGAGCCATAAATTGCTCGAAGCTTTGCGTAAAGCCTAATAAGCAGGTCGCTACCGAAAAGAAAGTCACCGAGTTGGCAATGGTTCGTACGCGACCAAACTTGTCACATGCCCAGCCACCCAAAATACCGCCAATACCCATACCCGCCAAAGAAGCACTACCTAAGGCACCCGCCTGAAAGGTACTTAACCCAAACTCTGCCTTTAAACTGGTTAAGCTATAAGACAACAGCATAATATCAATACCATCGACCACCATTGCAAAATAGGCAAATAACAACGCCCATTTCCATGTATGAGGGCTAATTCTTTCATATGTTCCAAGGTTGCTTGGAAATGTATTTCTTAATTCTTTCGATATTACTTGAACGTCATTGTTCATCTTTAGTTCCTCATTTTCCCAAATGAGTCATCGATAGCCTACTTATGTTTTCTGTATGACTTAATCTTCTATACTTTTCATCATTTTACATTTGGTTTTAAGTCCACAGAGGCACATCTTCACATGAGTATCCTTACGATGAATCTTGTCATTATCCATAAATTTTTGCGTAAAAATCCCTACAGGTGCTCCCGAAAGAACACCTCTATTTTTAAAAAATGAATTAGTTACTAAATGCGGCAATGCCTGTTTGTGCACGGCCTAAAATTAAGGCATGAACATCGTGTGTACCTTCGTAGGTATTTACGACCTCAAGGTTAACCAAATGACGTGCTACGCCAAACTCATCACTAATACCATTTCCACCCATCATGTCACGTGCCATGCGGGCAATATCAAGTGCCTTCCCACAGTTATTACGCTTAATTAAGGAAGTACCCTCAACTGAGGCAATGCCCTCATCTTTCATACGACCAAAACGCAAAGCCGCTTGCAAACCCAAAACAATTTCAGTTTGCATATCTGCCAATTTCTTTTGAATCAATTGATTTGCAGCCAACGGACGACCAAATTGTTTACGGTCCATGGTGTATTGATGTGCGGTATGCCAGCAGAACTCAGCAGCCCCCATTGCACCCCATGCAATGCCATAACGAGCACTGTTTAGACAGGTAAAGGGGCCTTTTAAACCTCGAATTTCAGGGAATGCATTTTCTTCAGGGACAAATACGTTATCCATTACAATTTCACCCGTAATCGAGGCACGTAAACCGACCTTGCCATGAATGGCAGGTGCAGATAAACCTTCCCAGCCCTTTTCTAAAATGAAGCCCCGAATATCACCTACATTACCTTCAGCAGAAACTTCTTTTGCCCAGACCACAAATACATCGGCAATTGGACTATTGGTAATCCACATTTTTGCGCCACTTAAACGGTAACCACCGTCAACTTTTTTAGCACGGGTAATCATACTGCCTGGGTCTGAGCCATGGTCAGGTTCAGTCAAACCAAAACAACCTATGTATTCACCCGTAGCTAATTTAGGTAAGTACTTTTGCTTTTGCTCTTCGGTACCAAATTCATGAATCGGAACCATCACCAATGAACTTTGCACACTCGCCATAGAGCGGTAGCCCGAGTCAACATATTCAATTTCACGCGCAACCAAGCCATAACTCACATAGTTCAAACCCGCGCCGCCATATTGCTCAGGGATGGTTGGGCCCAGTAAGCCAAGCTCTCCCATTTCACGAAAAATAGATGGATCTGTTTTTTCATGACGGAATTGTTCAAGTACACGGGGTTGCAGGCGTTCTTGGCAATAGGCATGAGCCGCATCACGAATCATGCGCTCATCTGGGCTAAGCTGTTGTTCAATTAAAAATGGGTCTTGCCAGTTAAATTGAACTTTTGCTTTTTTTGTTGTCACCATGTGATTCATCGCATCCTCTGCTTGATTTGATCTTCTTTATTTAAGTCGATGTTATGCGTGAAAAATGCAGTAATCAAACGATAAATGTTCATGCAGATATGCGACTTACGCATATTTAAAATAAGATGCATGAAATTTAGATATTTAATTGGTTGTATTTCATTAAAAATGGCTTATTTTTATACTAAAACTCGGATATCTGCATTTAGGTCATATGCTGTTTTGAAATATGACGACAAATAAAAGGATTTATTTATGCGAAGAAGTATCCCGTCCATTCAGGGCCTGATTTGCTTTGAAAGTGCAGCAAAACATCTAAGTTATACCTACGCTGCGCAAGAGTTATGTATTACCCAAAGTGCAGTCTCTCGCCAAATTCAGCAGTTAGAAGATTTCTTGGGTGTTGAACTCTTTATACGTACTCGGCATGGTGTTGAACTCACTATTGCAGGTCAGCAGTATTTTAAAAGTATTAAGCCCTATTTATTGGGTTTAGAGAAATGTACAGCCGATGTGATTTCTCATAAAGGTTTAGGTGGAACATTAAAGTTAGGTGTGGTTCCTACCTTTGCAACACGCTGGCTGTTACCCAAGCTTCATCTTTTAAATCAAAAGCATCCTGAAATTACGGTTCACTTAGAAACCAGTACTAAACCTTTTTTATTTAATGACAATATTTTTGACGCTGCGATTTTTGCAGGTACACAGCAGCAAATTGACCACTGGCCCGGTATACAAGCGCATTATTTAATGGATGAAGAAATTGTACCTGTATGCTCGCCAAGACTGATTGAAAAGTATTCTCCAGATGTAGTGATGATCAATGAAAATACCTATGATCTAAGCTCTGAAGATTTGCTGAAAATTCCCCTGCTACAACAAACAACTCGGCCTAGCATTTGGCAAGAATGGTTTCTGACCCATCACATGCAGCACCCTAAACCTTTTGATGGACAACGCCATGAGTTATTTTCAATGCTTGCTGTTGCTGCGAGTCATGACATGGGAATGGCTTTAATTCCACAAATGTTGATTGAGTCTGAACTACAAAAAAAGGAACTGGTGATTGTTTCCAATAAAAAACTAAAAGGTAGCCGAAAGTACTATCTCATCCATTCGAGCCAAGACATAACCCCAACCATTCAGAAATTTGTTGAGTGGATTTACCAAGAACTAGAACAACTAAAGACCAATACAAATTAGCTGAGCCACTTTGTGCGATCTATACGCATAAAAAAAAGATTGTGATTAATCAAATCACAACCTTTTTAATTGAGCATAAATGACTTTGAATTAATGACTCATCAACTGAATGTCTGAACCACTACGTTTAGGGTCGATCAAGATTTTGGCGTGCTGTTCAGGATCACGTAATGCTTCAAATGCACTGGTAACACCTTCTAGGCCAACAACACCAGTAATGAGCGGTGAGCAATTCACTTTACCTTCTGCAATCATGTGTAGCGCATCTCGGAACTCAAGCGGTGTATAACCCAATACGAACTGAATTTCTAACTCTTTATTAATTGCAAGTGCGGGTTCGATTTTGTCGCTTTGCATGCAGACGCCCACCCCAACAATTCGGGAAAACAAAGGTGCACCTTCAATAATTTGCTGTAAAACACCCGGTACGCCGACACACTCAAAAATAACAGGACGTTTTGGCAGAGTACCTAATTTATCAATCATGCGCCATCCATGCCACCACGGTAAGCGTGTCGCTTGCAACTTATCAAACAGCCCCATACCCATGTTAATTGCATCAGAAACATTGCCAAGCAAACCAAACTCTTTCCAGTTGGCAAATGGCGATGTCTCTTTAGGATCTACCACAATATCTGCACCGCATTGCTCGGCAAGCTTACGACGGTTTGGAGAAAAGTCACTGGCAACTACGGTTTTAACCCCAGCTGCTTTAAGCATTAATATGACACCTAGCCCGACAGGACCACAGCCAATCACAATAGCAGGTTCACCAGTTTTCACACGGCTACGGCGAACAGCATGTAATGCAACCGCCATAGGTTCAGTCATGGCAGCACTATCTGCATCTAGACCGTTGGGTACTTCAAACATCAAGCTCGATTGAGCCAATACTTGCTCGGCATAGCCACCAGATGCATTTGGAGAAAGCCCTGTAGACAAATAACCATGCTGATCTACATTTAAAAGAGGCATTGCACAAACGAGTGTATCGGCTTTAAATTTATGACGTGTTTTTGGACCGTAGTCTAAAACCTTGCCACAAAATTCATGTCCTAGTACAAATGGGTCTGTAGACTTAGCTAAACCATTAAACCCGACACGTGCAGCCAAATCATGCATGTGGTCGCAGTGATGCTGCATATGTAAATCTGAACCACAGATCCCACATCGCACCACTTCCAATAAAACCTGCCCTTTAGCAGGTGTTAATTTCGGTTGGTCCACCACTTGTAATTTTGCCTGATGACAAAGTACCGACTTCATTTGAGCGCTTCCTATTTCTTCTTTTTCATTTACTTGCTAGAAATAGATTTCTACAGATAAATTAATCGCTTTATCAGTTTGGTCTTTAGCAAGCCTTTATTCATCTTTACAACTAAAAGGCAAAATACCAATGACCATTCTTCAGCCAATCTATTGTTGAAGAGTCAACAAAAACAGGCTCAGCGAAATTAAAAACAATAAAAATCTTGGTGCTTGTATCTTACACAGACTGCGTTGTCTTCTTAGGCCAGAACAATGTCATCAAAATTAAAACTTATACAAATATAGTAAGTTCAAAAAACTCAACTCAACGCTTTTCACAAAAACATAGCAAATCCAAACTTTTATCAGTGCATCTAAACAGGCATGATGAACTAATACGAACAGATAAGAAGAAATCTATGATCACAAAAATGCTTCCGCTTACAGATATACACCGCCACCTTGATGGCAACATTCGCATTCAAACCATTTTAGAGTTGGGGCAAAAATACAATTTGGATTTACCTGCCTATGACATTGAATCTTTACGACCACACGTACAAGTGATGGATAACCAACCTGACTTATTAAGTTTTTTATCTAAGCTCGATTGGGGCGTAAAAGTATTAGCGAGTTTAGATGCCTGCAAACGCATTGCTTTTGAAAACATGCAAGATGCAGCACAACAAGGCCTAGATTATGTAGAGCTGCGTTTTTCACCAGGTTATATGGGAATGACACATCAACTTCCACTTGAAGGCGTTGTTGAAGCGGTTATTGCGGGCGTAAAAGAAGGTAGTCAAGCTTACGGAGTAAAAGCGAATTTAATTGGCATTATGAGCCGTACTTTTGGTCAGGAAGCTTGCGAAAAAGAATTAAATGCCCTACTTGCCCATAAAAATGATATTAAAGCTTTGGATCTTGCTGGAGATGAGCTTGGTTTTCCGGGCAATTTATTTATTGATCACTTTAAAAAAGCCCGTGATGCAGGTTGGCATATTACGGTACATGCAGGTGAAGCTGCCGGCCCAGAAAGTATTTGGCAAGCCATTGAAGAATTAGGTGCCGAACGAATTGGACATGGCGTTAAAGCAGTTCAAGATTTAAAACTTTTAGATTATTTAGCTAAACATGAGATTGGTATTGAATCTTGCCTCACTTCAAACATTCAAACCAACACAGTACCGTCTTTAGCAGAACACCCATTAAAGACTTTTTTAGAACATGGTGTACTTGCCACCATTAATACAGATGACCCAGCAGTAGAAGGTATTGAGATACAACATGAATATTTAACTGCTGCCCCATTAGCAGGTTTAAGCCCTGATCAAATTTATACAGCTCAAGAAAATGGACTTAAAATCGCATTTTTATCAGATCAAGAAAAAGATGAGTTAAGACAGAAATATCAATAACAGAGAACAGAGAACAGAGAACAGAGAACAGAGAACAGAGAACAGAGAACAGAGAACAGAGAACAGAGAACAGAGAACAGAGAACAGAGAACAGAGAACAGAGAACAGAGAACAGAGAACAGAGAACAGAGCTTATATAAAGAAGTTCAAATATTGGAGTGTGTATGAATTAAAATTTAAATATATAAAAACAAAAAAATTCCTTCAATCTGTAAGACTAGAAGAAATTCTTTTCAATATTTGGGATATTTCAAAGCTTGAACGCTTTTAAAATATGGTCGGAGCAGTAGGATTCGAACCTACGACCCCCTGGTCCCAAACCAGGTGCACTACCAGGCTGTGCTATGCTCCGAAATTGGGGTGAATGACGGGATTCGAACCCGCGACAACTGGAATCACAATCCAGGGCTCTACCAACTGAGCTACATCCACCATCAAATAAGTTCTATGTACCAAGCTACCAAATGGCGCGCCTGACAGGATTCGAACCTGTGACCAT
Organism: Acinetobacter sp. ABJ-A23_2; assembly: GCF_044538765.1. NCBI lineage: Bacteria > Pseudomonadati > Pseudomonadota > Gammaproteobacteria > Moraxellales > Moraxellaceae > Acinetobacter > Acinetobacter sp. ABJ-A23_2. The sequence goes on along the minus strand of NZ_JBIUCP010000031.1, from coordinate 25,005 downwards.
CCGCTTAGAAGGCGGATGCTCTATCCAACTGAGCTACAGGCGCTTAACCGATGATGCTTATCATGCGATACTTCGCCGATCTTAAAATATTATTTTAAGTGGTCGGAGCAGTAGGATTCGAACCTACGACCCCCTGGTCCCAAACCAGGTGCACTACCAGGCTGTGCTATGCTCCGATCTATCTCAGCTTTTGCTGTATCGCACATCGTGCGGTACGGTGTGCATTCTAGGCGCGACGCCCTCAGACGTCAACACCTATTCTCAAAAAAAGTTAAAAATCCTTATCAAATGTATATTTAACAAGCATTTTGAGGTTTTTTAACGTTTTAACGATGCACTAAAGGCTAACATTCGATCTAAAGGCATTTTGGCACGTTCAGCAAGCGCTGGATCAACGTGTATTTCCTGATCACCTTTTTGTAAAACTTCTAAAATTCCGTCGAGTTCATTCATTGCCATCCACGGACAGTGAGCACATGAACGACAAGTTGCCCCCTCACCCGCTGTTGGCGCTTCAACTAAAATCTTATTTGGTACCGCTTGCTGCATTTTGTAGAAAATACCGCGGTCAGTTGCCACAATGAGTCTTTCATTTGGCAAAGTCTGCGCAGCTTTAATGAGTTGAGAAGTACTACCTACTGCATCTGCAATTTCTACAACCGACTCTGGTGACTCTGGATGTACCAATACAGCCGCATCTGGATACAGTGCTTTCATGTTGGCAATGCCACGTGCACGGAATTCTTCATGCACAATACATGCACCATCCCAAAGCAACATATCAGCACCAGTTTTCTTTTGAATATAGCGACCTAAGTGCTGATCTGGTGCCCAAATAATTTTTTCGCCCAAGCTATCTAGATGCTCAACAATTTCAACAGCACAGCTTGAAGTCACTACCCAATCTGCACGTGCTTTAACAGCAGCCGATGTGTTGGCATAAACAACTACGGTATGGTCAGGGTGCTGATCACAAAATGCCGTGAACTCATCAACTGGACAACCCAAGTCGAGTGAGCAGGTTGCTTCAAGTGTTGGCATTAAAATTGTTTTTTCAGGAGACAGAATTTTAGCTGTTTCTCCCATAAACTTTACACCAGCCACAACCAGTGTAGAGGCTGCATGATCTCGTCCGAAACGAGCCATTTCTAAAGAGTCAGAAACGCATCCACCTGTTTTTTCAGCAAGTTCTTGTACATCCGGATCGCAATAGTAGTGAGCAACAAGGACAGCATCACGTTTTTTGAGCTCTGCTTCGATCTGTGCAAACTTTTGTTGTTTTGCTTCTTCACTTAGGCGGTTGTCTTTTGGCTCACCTAAACGGTCTAAATGCGCTTGTACAATGTTTTTTGCATCGTTGGCAATTAAAGTCGCATCACTCATAAAACGTCTTCTCTATCCTTCATGCTGGCATACCTGCTCGCATATAACGTTACTGCTTAAATGATTTACGGATTGAATCATTTAATATCAAAAGTTGGGGCTAATAAAAAAGCCTCTTTGTCGAGGCTTGATTATAACTGAATATTTACGAACGGTAATCTGCATTAATCTTGACGTAGTCGTAAGATAGGTCACAGGTGTAGACTGTGTCCTTGGCTTGACCACGACCTAAATCAACACGAATGGTAATTTCCGTTTGTGCCATAACGCGCGCACCAGCTTCTTCGGTATAGTCCTCTGCCGCACCACCATCTTTGCAGATTTGTACGTCGTCTAACCATACCTGAATTTTAGATACGTCTAGGTCTTTCACTCCAGCATAGCCAATTGCCGCTAAAATACGTCCCCAGTTCGGGTCAGATGCAAAAAGTGCAGTTTTAACGAGTGGAGAATGCGCAATGCTATACGCAATGTCACAACACTCTTGAATGTTACCGCCGCCCTCTACAGCAACAGTAATAAACTTCGTTGCACCTTCACCATCACGGATAATTAACTGCGCTAAACGGTTCATGACACGAGCAAGCACTTCTAATACTTTCGCGTAGCGTGCATCGCTGTCTGATGTAATTTCAGTGCCACCTGCCTGACCAGTCGCCACAAAAATACAAGAGTCATTCGTTGAAGTGTCACCATCAATGGTAATACGGTTAAATGAATGCTCAACCGTGGTCTTTAATAGCTTTTGTACTAAATCGCGGCGAATAGGCGCATCTGTAGCTACAAAGCTCAGCATCGTTGCCATGTTTGGACGGATCATGCCTGCACCTTTACTAATACCTGTCATGGTATAAGTAATGCCATCAAGTTCAAATTTTTCAGATGCACCTTTAGGCACTGTATCTGTCGTCATAATACCAGTTGCGGCATCATTCCAAGCAGCATCTTGTACGCTATTTAATGCAGGCTGAAGTCCAGCAAGTAAACGCTCCATTGGAAGCTGCTCACCAATCACACCCGTAGAAAACGGAAGTACTTCAAAACTGTTCACACCAGCAAGCTCAGCTAACTTCGCGCAAGTATCCTGAGCATTTTTTAAGCCTGTAGGCCCAGTACCCGCATTGGCATTACCTGTATTAATTACTAAATAACGAGGATTACCTTGAGCAAGATGAGCTTTCGATACATGAACAGGTGCTGCACAGAACGCATTTTGGGTAAATACACCCGCAACATTTGAACCTTCTGCAAACTCAAAAATGACTAAATCTCGTCGGTTTTGGTAACGTACATATGCTTCTGTTGAGCCAATTTTTACACCTTTTACCACATGCATTTGTGGCATTGTTACGTCGCCGACAGCCATTTTTAGAACATCCAGAGTTTGTTATGAAAAGATTAATATTTCAGGAAATAGCGATGCAAGAAAAGCCGCTTTACATGAAATATCAGTGTTGACAGCTTATTAGAAAAGCCTGAAAAAATCGAGCGCTAAAACTAGCTTATTTTTGCTCTAATTTTAATAAAATATCTTTCTTATCAAGACCACCAGCAAAACCGACCAAGGCACCACCTGCCCCAATGACTCGGTGACAAGGTGCAATAATTGAAATCGGGTTTTTACCATTGGCAGCACCTACTGCACGCACGGCTTTTTCATTGCCAATTTGAACAGCAATCTCTTTATAACTTCTTGTTTCACCATAAGGAATGCTGAGCAATACCGCCCATACCTGTTTTTGAAATGCTGTACCTTCAAAATCTAATGGCAATGTAAATTCACGGCGCTTGCCTTCAAAATATTCTTTTAATTGTTGTTCAGTTTTTAATAAAACTGGATGCTCAGTTTGTTCGACCAGCTCTGCCAGTCGAACACGTTTTGGATTTTCATTGTCCCAAAGTACTGCTACCAAAGCATTTTCATTCGCAACTAGCTTTAATTGCCCAACAGGCGAATTGATATACTTATAAGACAGCAACATACTTTATCCTTTTAAGATGGAGACGAAATTTTCATTAGAACCAGTCCCGATACAATCAGTACAGCGGCAATCATTCTCATTGCACCAATAGGTTCATTAAGAAAAAATATACCCACTAAAAATGATCCAATTGCACCTATGCCTGTCCAAACCGTATAAGCAGTACCAAGGGGTAACGTTTTCATTGATATTGAAAGCAGAACTACACTCAAAATCATAAAAACTACGGTAATAACACTAGGGGTTAAGCGTGTAAAACCTTCGGACATTTTCATAGAATATGCCCAAATGATTTCAAATACACCTGCTAAAATTAAAATAGCCCAAGCCATAACATTCACTAATTTTTATAGTGTCAGGTCGTCCTGACATGATTACCCATTATGGGGGAGGTCGTTCCTCCAGTATGTGAAGACCCAGTTTACTTTAAAATAAAAAATGAAGGCAAACTCGCACTCAAGTCCGCCGTAAATCTATAAATCTTGTTCATTTTTGAGTTGTAAGATTTTCCGTGCACCATTTAAAACAAATAAAACAATAATTAACCCAATTATTAGATCAGGATAACGAGAACCTGTGATTGCAACCAATATTCCCGCAATAATGACACCTAAGTTTACGATGACATCATTTGCAGAAAATATATAACTCGCCTTCATATGTGCCCCACTCTCCTTATGGTCTCTCATTAAATAAAGGCAACTAATATTGGCCGCAAGTGCTAAGCCACCAATTAAAATCATGAGAATTGAAACAGGTTCACTGCCGTATATAAAACGACGTAGTACATCCACTAGCACGATCATGGCTAAGCCAAACTGAAACCATCCGGAAATATGTGCAGCCTTTAATTGAGCATTGAGGTTTTTACCCACCACAAATAAAGCAATGCCATAAATTGCCGCATCGGCAAACATATCGAGCGAATCGGCGATTAATCCTGTGGAAGAAGCGATGATGCCTGCCATTAACTCTATGACAAACATGACCCCATTAATGAGTAACAACCATTGTAAAACTTGTTTTTGTGCTGCATTCGTTGAAGTACTTGGTCGAACCTTTTTAGGTTTTTCAACAGGTTCATAATGTGGCTGTGTTTGTTGTAACTCGGCGCCTAGTCCCAAACGCTGTAAACTTTGAGTAATCCTTTCAGCTTGAAGACTGTGATAAATCGCTAAATGGCGTGCAGGCAAATCAAAATGAAGTTCTTGAATATCGTCAGTGTAAGAGGCTAAAGCCATCCGCACCATTTGCTCTTCGGCTACACAGTCCATGCGAGGAATATGATAATAACTTACCCACTGGCTCTTTTTAGCCACAGGTTCACTAGGCGTGAAACACTCATGAGACGACATGCTTGAGCATTCGCAGTTAGAGCTATTTTTACTTAAATGTATTTGATTCTCTTGTTTTTCTAAAGCCATCTTTGCACCATAACTGACACAAAAAACAATGCCATCAGTATAAACCAATGGCATGTCATTAAGCTTACTTTTTGTTCGGCAATTAGAATTTAAGTGTTAACCCTGCACCATAATACCAACCATGTTCAGAGCCGGTTTCAGTTTGCCAATCAGTTTGTTTTAAACCTTTTTCATAGCCGTAACCAACATCAACAAATGGCATGACCTTTTTGTTGATTTCATAACGGGTTTGAAAGCCAGCTTGTAAACTTGATAGCCCCGTTTTACTGGCATAGCGAGATTCATCTTGTAAAACAACATTTGCTTTTAAATAGGGCTTACCAATCAACTTTTGGGTAAAGAGTAAGTCCCTTTCAGTCTCTAGGCTCAACTTCCATAACTGATCTTCACCTGCGTAAAGATATGCATCGGTTTCAAAAAAGTAAGGTGCCATGCCGTGTAAGCCCACTACACCAGCCCAGCGATCTTGCTTTTCAGCTTCCCGTTTTAAACGCTCGTAGTTTACCCCAGCCTGCACATCCCAATAGTCAGCTACATTGCGGCTATAAAGTACTGAACCACCATAATTGGCATCTTCCGACTCGGCCTTTTCAACATGGGCTTTAATGAACAATTTATTTTCATCCGTTCCCACCCAGCTTTCCAATTCAGAAGAAAAACTGCCTTCACCCTCTTCATTTTGAGTCCAGCCAGTATCAATCTTTGTTGCTTGATAAACCTGTCCACCATGTTCACGTAAATGATCATGTGTTAAAGGCTCTTGAGCAAAAGCAAATACAGATATACCCGAGAAAGCACCGCAACATATCATTTGAGAAAATAACTTAGTGATGTGCATGACTAGCTCCTTTCTCATTTTCAGATTGAACAGGTGGCTGTGATTGAGCTGGTTGTTGGCTTTCATTTACTTGAGCAACAATCAACTTATTCATCATTCCCGCACTCATGTGATAGAGCAAATGACAATGAATCGCCCATTCCCCCAAGGCATCGGCTGTCAATAACGCAGTAACGGTTTTTCCGGGTGGAACAATAACGGTATGTTTATTTGGTAAGTTTTCAGCTTGTTGACCATTTTCCAATTGCATAAACATGCCATGTAAATGCATTGGATGGGCCATCATGCTGTCATTCACAAACTTCAAGCGAATACGTTCGCCATATTTAACTTGTAATGGTTCAGCTTCGTTAAATTTCTTACCATTAATGGTCCAGATATAACGCTCCATGTTGCCACCCAAATGGATGACTAATTCACGCTCGGGCGCACGCGTGTCTGGTTGAGGTGTTAAAGATTGCAAATCACTATATTGCAGCGCTTTCATACCCTCTGGTGTTGAAGCATTTGCCCAGCCATAAACAGGCTCATTATTTTTAGTCTTATTCTCAGATTGAGATGGCATCTCATGCTTCATATTCATCATAGCGTGGTCATGTTCGCTAGACGACATTGCCTGCATATCATGCTTCATTTGCATCATAGAGGGATCATGTTCACCAGATGACATATTTTTCATGTCATGATCCATTTCCATCATATGATTATGACTGGCATGGGCATCCTGATTTTTTATTTCAGGCATGGCCGACATGTCGTGTTGCATGTTCATTTGATGGCCAGCATGTTCATCACTTGCCCCATTGCCATGACTCATGCCCATATCATCCATGGTTAGCAAAGAACGTGGGCGTGGTGTTGGCATTTGGACTGGCCCTACAGCCTGCGTATTTTCATTGTGCAAAGTACCGATAGCAAAACCAGTACGGTCAATAGACTCTGCTTCAATCTGATAATTTGGCTGTTTAGGTTCCACAATGACATCGTAGGTTTCAGCTGTACCAATACGAAACTCGTCAATTGCAACAGGTTTGACTGGCTGCCCATCTGCACTTACAACTGTCATTTTCAAATTTGGAATTCTGACATCAAAAAATGACATTGCTGATGCATTAATAAATCGTAATCGAACCTTATCGCCAGTCTTAAAGTTTCCTGTCCAGTTTTGCTGTGGTGTCTTGCCATTAATTAAGAAGGTATAACCCGTCACATCAGACATATCTGTTTTTAACATCCGCATCTGATTCCACATCGAACGATCTTGCCAAGTTGCATTTAAGCCTTGTGCTTTAACTTGCTTCCAAACATCAGATACGGTTTCACGGCGGTTTTGATAATACTCAGCAGATTTCTTCAAATTCTTTAAAATACTATCACTAGAAGAGTTATGAAAATCTGAAAGCATCACCACATAATCACGGTCAGCTTTTTCATGCGCCGCTACGGGTATTTTTCCTTTTGGATAAATCACGAGCGGGCCATATAAACCATCTTGCTCTTGGCCTTTACTATGGGCGTGATACCAATATGTGCCATTTTGTTTCACCTTAAAACGGTAAACAAAATCTCCGTTTGGCGCGATTCCTTTAAAACCATTGAAACCCGGTACACCATCCATTAACCCTGGCAGTAATAAGCCATGCCAGTGTAAAGAGGTATCTTGATTCTTTAATTGGTTATGAACATGAATAACAGCCTCATCTCCTTCCTCAAACTCAAGGAGTGGTGCTGTAAACTTGCCATTTACGGTAATTCGCTTGAGCGGCTGACCAGTAACATTGACCTGTTGTTCATTAATATTAAGGTGATATTCCTTAATTGCCGCGAGGGTCCATGGTGAAACCAATAGACCAAATACAGCGACGAGGCTGCTAATTGTTTTATGAGACATTGCTGTAATCCTTTGAACTAAAAAATAAGTAAGAAAGGATTAAGCTTTTGGTGGACGTAAGATTTCTTGCCAGTGTCCAGCTAAATGCTGTGCCTGATAAATACTACTAAATTGAGATGAAATAGGAATAAATGATGTTTCAATATCTGGTACAGCTTGCTGTAAAGCCAGATTCACCATTTGACAATGCACTGGGTTACAGTCTTGACAGTGTTCACCATGTTGATGAGAAACTTTAACCATAGATTGATGACACATCGCTTGATCATCAGCTTGACCCTGCATAGTGTGATGTGTCATTTGTTTACTATGGCATGGCATTGTATGAAGATCATGCTGCATAGGCATCTGAGCAACAGACACGCCACTCCACCCAACGACCAAAGTCATTAGGAACACAAACCAAGCATACTTGCGTAAGTGTTGCAGCGTCATCATTTATTGCCTTGAGCAATCCATTTATCTATGGGATATAAGCATAACCAAGTTTTAAAACAGATACAATTTTACATCTTAATTGATTGTTTTTATGGTCATTAAGCAAACGGAGGTTGATGCTGAAGGACTAAATCAATCACATCTAGTGCACCTTCTTGTTCATTACTTACTGTTGCATAAGGCGCTACTGCTTTTAAAGCTTGAACAGCATTTTCAACAGCAAAACCATAACCGACTGCTTTAATCATCTGGATATCATTATTGTTGTCACCTATCGCCACCACTTCATTAGGCTCAATCTGCCATTTTTGTAGTAATAGCTTCAAACCATGCGCTTTATGCTGATCAGGAAGAATTAAATCGATAAAACCAAAACCACTTGAAACGGGAACTAATACTTTATCTGCAACAAAACTTTTTTTCTGAAAATGTTCAAAAATCGCAAAGCTTTCGTTTTCCTGAGCAGTAAAAGTAATTTTACACACCAAGTCATCTAGTGCATAAAAATCATCAATAACTGTCAGCTTCTCAAAATATCGAGCGACTTTAGCGTAGTCCTCTGCGTTCATGCTGCTATGCACATAAGCACTCTGTTTCCCACAGATTACCATAGTCGAGGTATACGCAGAGTCAATCGCTTTTAGAATATTACTAAATTGTTCTTTGCTTAAATGGGCAAAAGCGAGTTCTTGTCCAGCATCTACAACATGCGCGCCATTTTCTGCAATAAAAGCTATTTCATGATTAATTTCTGGAAAATAGGTCACAAGCTTTGCGAGTTGGTTCCCGCTGGCCACCACAAAATGAATATTATTTTGTTTTAATTGTTCATACTGTTTTAAAAAACGTGCTTTGTTGTACTGCTTCTTAGAATTAAGAAAAGTCCCATCCATATCTACCGCTAAAATTTTTACTGTCATTAATGATCTAGGTCTCTTACTAAAATCTTATTAAAGCAAATTTAGCTTTACTTTTCATGACACTTTTATAGTTTTCTCTCTATAAGTTTTTAAAAGTTTTATACAGCCTCATCTCGTTTTTTGCACAGGTTATTTTTTAGCAAATCTTAATAAAAAACCAGACAATAAAACATTCAATACGCATAAAAAAAGAACGCCAAAGCGTTCTTTTTTCATATATTTTGTTTAGAGAGTAAACGGTTGATCTCATTTTGTTTATTTTACCAACATCTTATCCATACGGTTATCAACACAGTTATCCATACAGTTATAAACAAAGTTATCCACATGAAAGAGGGGTAGCAGCGATTAAGTATCGCTGCCCGAGTACAAGACGAACAGCTATGCTGTGAGTGGCGGGAAAACTATGCTTTGCCTGAGCGCAAGACGAACAGCTATGCTGTGAGTGGCGAAAAGCACATCTCATCTTATTCAAGCACAAAAAAGCTGTTAAGCCTCTTTCACCCCTACTTTAGCAAGCTCTGCACGCATTTGATCAATCACAACTTTATAATCTGGTTGACCAAAAATTGCTGAACCTGCAACAAACATATCTGCACCCGCTTCTGCAATTTCACGAATATTTGCTGGGCCAACCCCACCGTCAACTTCTAAACGGATATCACGGCCACTTGCATCGATAATTTTGCGCGCTGCACGTAATTTTTCTAAAGTCATTAGAATGAACTTTTGTCCACCAAAGCCAGGGTTTACACTCATTATTAAAATTTGGTCAACTTTATCAAGCACATAATCTAAATGGTGTAACGGCGTTGCTGGGTTAAAGACTAAACCTGCTTTAGCACCACCAGACTTAATCAGCTGTAATGAACGATCAATGTGGTGAGATGCTTCTGGGTGGAAAGTAATAATATCAGCGCCTGCTTCTAGGAAATCACCAATAATACGGTCAACTGGAGACACCATTAAATGCACATCAATTGGAGCTTTAACACCATAGTTTTTTAGAGCCTTACATACACCAGCACCAAAAGTTAAGTTTGGAACATAGTGATTATCCATCACGTCAAAATGCACTACATCTGCACCTGCAGCTAACACTTTGTCTACATCTTCGCCTAAACGAGCAAAATCGGCAGATAAAATAGAAGGAGCAATCAAATAAGGCTTGGACATAGGTGGATGACCTGGCTAGAAGTTTAAGGAGAGGCTAGAAATTATAACAAAAAAGAACCTACTTAGCCCGCCCTTCCTTGTTTAAATGACAACATTTCAAACTTGCAACGTAACGTTGCTACTATAGAATGCCAAGTGCCAAACGAATTTGTTAAGGTACATTAAACCAATGTGAGGATTGATAATGAAAAGTACGACTCATCTATTAACAAACGATGGAAAACGCATTGCAAAACGTCTAGTTAATCATTGGAAACATAAGTTTGAAGTACAAGAAACTGAGCAAGATTTTAAAATCTTAATGCCTACAGCAACCATTACGCTTGCACCAGAAACAGAGCAATTAAATGTTGCTATTGATAGCCAGTTAGATGACCATGACCACTTGGAAAAAGTTGTCCTTGATCATCTAAACCGTATGGCTCAACAAGAATTTCAGGTGGAATGGCAGCACTAATTATTAGCCAGCGACTTTTTCCAACTGGATTGCATGAAACTGCAAATGCTCATCCATAAAGGTCTGGATAAAATAATAGCCATGATCATAACCCGCATGTTGTCTTAAAATTAAAGGCTGCCCTGCCTTTAAACATGCTTGCTTAAATTTTTCAGGGTGAAGTTGTTCATAAAATTGATCATCTAATCCCTGATCAACCAAAATTTCACTAAAAACTGCACCATTTTTTGAGACTAAAGCTGTGGCATCATGGTCCAACCAGCTCTCACGATCTGCACCTAAATAATGGCTAAATGCTTTTTCACCCCATGCACAATCAGTTGGTGCACAGATCGGAGCAAAAGCGGATACCGACTTAAACTTTTCAGGATATTTAAACGCTAAAGTTAATGCACCGTGGCCACCCATTGAGTGTCCAAAGACACCAACTTGCTGAGCATTTACTGGAAAGCTTTTTAAAATGAGTGGATATAACTCATCAATTAAATAGCTTTCCATCTGATAATGTTCAGACCACGGCGCTCGCGTTGCATTAATATAAAAACCTGCACCTTGTCCTAAATCCCAATTGTCACCAGCTGCTACCTGTTCACCACGAGGTGAAGTATCAGGCGTAATCAGTATAAGACTAAGCTGGGCTGCCATATGCTGTGCATGTGCTTTAATGGCAAAGGTTTCCTCAGTACACGTTAAACCCGCCAGGTAAAACAATGTAGAACATGGTTTACCTTCTAATGCAGCAGGTGGCAAATAGACACCAAACTTAGTAGAACCTTTTAATAATTGAGAATCGAACTGGTAGATACGCTGCTCACCTTCAAAGCAGCGGTTTTTTTGCAGGAGTTGCATCGTTTTTAGCCTCTGTTTGTGTTTGAGCAATATTTACACTACCTGTACTTTGCTGTGGGAAAAGATATTTTTCCAACTGAGGTAGCATAAGTTCCATATTCTTACCAATCATCCATTGCGGCTCTGAAGGGTCTACACCTTGAGCCACTTCCCATTTGGTCACGGTTTGCTTGGCAGCATTAAACGAATCTTTCATTGAAGATTGCTCTCGCATTGCCAAGTCAAAGAAAGCTCTTCCAAAATAAGTATAGTCAGCTTCGTTATTACAACCAAAAGAAGTTTTGTCTGCCGCAGATGCCGTAATAATTAAAGTATCTGGTGACTGTAAAGCAGGAATAAAACTTCCAGAGTAACAAGCAGAAATGACAATCACGCGCCAACGAATACCAGCTTTATCGAGTGTTTCACGTAACCATTTCGGATCGACTTGCCCCAAATCTAAAGGTGCATTTTCAATTTCAAAATGATTCTGTTCACCGTGCGATGTCATGTATAAGAACAGCACATCACTATCACGGTTCATTTGTTGGCCCATACGGCGTAGAGCCAGCTCTATACTGGTTTTAGATGCAATCGGGATTTCGGTTCGAGTATCTGGGTTATTGACCAACATCATTGAACGCCCAACTGTACCAAAACGCGTATCGAATTGTTCCTTAATACGGACCACTTCCGATTTAAAAACATCTTGGTAACTATCGCCAGCCACCCCCAAGAAATACCAATGGCTTTTCGCCACTTCACCATATTGGACTTGCTCTAAAGCATCATGAAGTAACTTGCTTTGTGCATAAAAAGCATCTTCAGCAAACGTAGGTGGAGAGTCTTCTACTTTCCAAATAGGCTGATCTTTTACAGAAAGTTGCCAGACCACCATGGTCGCAATAGTCGCAACCATGACCAATGCCCGCTCCCACCAAGGCCACTTGAGTTCACGTGAGAAAACCCAAATAACAGCTAAACTTTGCCACACAAAAAGTGCCACAAATAGGCTTGGTAAAATACCGTTATAAATGGCATCGGGAATAAAGTTTAGATAACCATTAGAACCCAAATATTGAATTAAACATTGGATTAATAAAATATTGGTATCTAAAACCAGCCAAAGCAAAGCTGGAACTAACATCAAACGCGGTTGATTAATACGCTGTGATAAAAAAATACCGACAATAAGCGCGATAAAAGGCCAGAGTGCGTACCCAATTAAGCCTTGCGAGTTGAAATCACCCGTTTGGCCAGCAACAAGCCAGCTATAAAGTGAGTTGGTACATCCACCCAATATTCCCCAAACAATAAGCTGAAGAATAGAGGGATGTACAATCTGTAAGGAACGTCTTGACCCCAAAAATAACCACATTCCGGCAAGCTGGTTACTTTTAAAATCATGCCAAAAGTTAATGGAAGGTTTGAGATCAATCATAAAAAGGTTTCAAAAATTTCGTTTTTGTCAGGCACCATAAGTGTATGCCTGCTAAGAATTTTAGCAATCATGCTTTTGAACTATATCACATATATTTGTGCATTATTCAAGCAATAAAACTTAACCTTACATAAGCTTACTGAAAGTAAGCATCAAAACGACAAGCATCCCCCTGCCACTGATGGGCTGGCTCTTGATTTGCTAAAAAAACAGCATGTCGTGGCCGTTTCACAATCACTCGCTTGGCAACTTTTTTAGCCAACTCAAGCAAATTATCGCCTAAATCCATTTCACCATCTTCTGGTAAAAGTAAATGCAAAAGCTGCATCTGCTTTTTGACTTGGGCTTGTTTCTTAATCGCTTGTTGGTTCTGGTCACGCTGTGGAAACATCGGGTCAAGGTAAACCACATCAACCGTTTTTGCTTCTTGATCTAATTGCTGTAAATAGCTTGCAGAGTCAGCAAACACCAGTTGAATACGTTCCATAAATTGATTTAAAAATGGATCGTGCTGTGCTTGAGCTTTTGAAGCTTCAAGTAAAGTAAATAAAATCGGATGGCGCTCAACGAGCTGAATTTGAGCACCTAAATACGCCATAAGTAAGCTGTCGTGGCCTAAACCTGCTGTTGCGTCTACAAGTATTGGTTTTTCACCCAGCTGACAAGCTCGAGCAATCATTTCTGATTTAAGACTGGCACGTTTTAAACGAGGAATTTCAGCTTTCCAGTCAGGCTGCATTTTCATACCATTTGCAGATAACCAAAGTCCGTTTTCATCTACACAAAGCGCTAAGTCAGGGTTTAAACGTAAAAACCGGGCATTGAGTTTTTCAATGGGCTGTAAGTCAGCAGTCACACGTCTCGAACTAAGCACAGCTTGGTAGTGCTGTGCTTGTTCTTGAAAATCTACTTCAAAATATATATGCATGAGTAGTGCCTTTACTTTGCTTTACCCTGATCCGCTATTTTTTTCCACGCATCATCACGTAAGTAAACCGGTAAAGCATGTTCTGCATCAACCCATTGCTTTTGCGCGGCATAGACACGTGCAATCGAAGCAATGTCTTGTGCAGTGGCAGTGATTGTTTGATGCTCTGCATCGGCTTGAAGAAGCTTAGCACCTGAACCAATTAAGCAATGCTTTGCATAAGCAGCTGCTTGTTCATAGCTCATTAATTTTTCTTCATCGATACACTGCATGATGCCTTGTTCATCTAAAACAAAACTTGCAATGTAAACTTCATTCATACGGGCATCGAGTACCGCAGTCACCTGCTCTAAACCTTCAAGTCGGTAAGCCGCTTGCGCGAGAGCTTGCAAGGTAGAAACCGGAACTACAGGTAAATCGTGTGACCAAGCTAAAGCCTGAGCAACAGCAGCATTAATTCGAACACCACTAAAAGAACCCGGCCCACGACTAAAGGCAATCGCATCTAAACCAGCAATTTCTAGTCCGGTTTGTTGTAAGCCCTGCTCAATCATTGGCAGAATGGTCTGGGTTTGTGCTTTCGCTCGCGTATCGAGTTGGAAAAATAGTTCTTGGGTTTCATCAATTAATGAAATGGAACATTGCTCATTTGCAGTTTCCAACGCCAGCAGTTTCATGCACAACCTTAGTATTCAATCAAATTAAAAACGGAAGTTATGATACCCCACTCGGCCCTGATAGGCGAGTTGTTCCTATCTAAATAAAAACGCCAAGCGAGTGCTTGGCGTTGAAAATATCTTACTGAAAATTTAAAAGTGAAATTCTTTTAAATCTGTATAGCTTTTAAAGTGTTCAGCATAATGTAGGGCACTCAAGCGTATTTTTGCCGCGCCTTCTTCATCTAAAGTTTTGACAATTTTACCTGGTGAACCCATTACCACTGAGTTATCTGGAATCACTTTCCCTTCAGGAATTAAGGCATTGGCACCAATAATACAGTTTTTACCAATTACAGCTCGATTTAAAATGACAGCGTTCATACCAATCAGGCTATTATCACCAATCGTACAACCATGCAGCATGACTTTATGACCGACTGTGACATATTCACCAATGTTCAACTCAAGGCCTGCATCGGTATGTAATACCGAGTTTTCTTGAATATTAGAAAAATTACCAATCCGAACAACACAGTTATCAGCACGTACTACCGCACCAAACCAAATACTGACCTGACGGCCTAATTCTACTTGTCCAATGAGCGTTGCTGTTGGAGCAACCCAGCCATCCCATGGTTCATGTAATGCTTTTGGGTGCTGTCCTTGATAGCTATACATCATACTTTATCAATCCTGATCTTTATTTTTTATGAGAAAATTTTGGCATTCCAAATGTAGGTGAGTTGAGTAAAAATGGCCATTCCTTTTGATAACCTAATCCATATTTAAATAGAGCTACCAACATACGAGCAGTTAAACCCCAGATAATTTCATTATCAATTTGTAAGCTTGGAAAATACAAAGACTGATGAGCATATCGAACTTCGTATGGTGTCGGACGCGTCTCTATAAGCTGTTGTAATGGCACAAAGAAAATTCGATCAATTTCCGTAGGCTGAGGTATTAAGTGAACCTCTGGTGGAATAAGCCCAACAATCGGTTTTACAGACAGCCCACTTCTTGCGCGCTGCATCGGCAAATCACCTAACAACTGCACATCAAACGGGTTTAAGGCCGTTTCTTCTTGAGCTTCTCTTAGCGCTACAACAATATTACTGGTATCACTGGGGTCACGCTTTCCCCCCGGAAAAGAAACCTCCCCCGCATGGTTGTTCATATGTATTGAACGGCGTGTAAGTAATACCTTAGGATTATTTTCATTTGTAATCGCAATAAGTACCGCAGCTTGTGCTTCTTGTATGCGGGTGGAAAAGCGCAATCTTTGCTGTAACTTTTGCGTTAGCAAGTGCTCTTCCATACCTTTCACCTATTATTCTGTCTCTCTTTTCATCATATCTGAAAATAAAACTTAGGGAATAGAGTTGATGCGTAAGTCAAAAAATTCAGTTATGCTGAGGCATCTCTATACTCGATGATAATTATGAGTTTCTGTGTAGCGTGTGGGCATAAAACCGAACAAAAAATTCCTTTAGGTGATCATAAAGTACGCCGTGTTTGTACTCATTGTGGAAATATTCACTATGAAAACCCCAAAGTAATCTGCGGTGCCTTAGCGTTATGGGAAGACAAAGTACTCCTTTGTCGTCGTGCAATTGAACCTCGTTATGGTTTATGGACGCTTCCTGCTGGTTATATGGAGTTGTTCGAAACCATGGAACAAGGCGCAGCACGTGAAACTCGTGAAGAAGCAGAAGCCGAGATAGAAATAGAACAACTGTACTGTATGTACAATATTCCTCGTATTGGCCAAATTTATGTCCTGTTCAAAGCACAGCTGAAAGATGGAATTTTTGGTGCAGGTGAAGAAAGTATAGAAAGTCGTCTGTTTGAAGAGCATGAAATTCCATGGGGTGAACTTGCATTCCCTAGTGTTGAACACACTTTAAGACATTATTTTGAAGATCGTAAGAAACAAGTTTTTCCAACGCACCTAGAAACGCTAGGCACTCGTTTAGACCATACAGGCTAATAAATTCGATAATAAAAAGACCGCATTTGCGGTCTTTTTATTTTGTTTAATTAAGATTTAATTTTGATTGCTTTACATGCTGGAATAGACTGATCAGCTAGTTTAATTGTGACTGTACCCAATTGACGTTTGGCTAAAGCTTTATCATCTTCAGTAGGGGTTACTTTATCAAGCTTATTATAGCTAGCCTGAGCTGCCGCATATTGATTATACCAAGGAGTATTATTATCAAAATCTATGCTTGTACTATCTACCTTATTTGCCAATAAATTAAATAGATTCAATTTTGCAGGACCTGGAGAAACGCCTGCAAAAGTCAGCCCAACCATAACACCATCGATATTGGCAAATTTAGTATTAGATAAAATCATACGGACATATACAGATTGATCAGCATTTAAAGGGTCATTAACCGTCGCTGCTGTAGTACCAATTCGATATTGTTGCACACCATTGCTATCAACTAAGCTTTCATCGGATACTGTAGCACATTGTCCCGACATGTCAGTTGATGTTGAATTTGGTTTAATATCAGTCCGAATATCTCCATGCTCATCAATCACAATACCTAAATTTACAGGTTGAATAGTGGTATCTGAAAAATTGAATGTCAAAGTAGCATAAAGAGGAAAAATATAATTTTCGCCTGTTTTTACATTACCTAATGTTTTAAAAACATTTCGCTCTAGATAACTAATAGGGTTACTTTTAATAATACTCAACATACCATTGTAACTATCTCCATCAACATTTTGACGCCAGAGCCCATAATGCTGTGGATTACCTGTACTAAGTTTTGTTAAGTATTTATAGAATGCTTCTGTGCCTGCTACTGCATAATCATTAAAGAATTTTCCTTGATAAATCTGCAGATCTTCGCTTGGGTTATTAGAAAAACTCAAACGGAGTGGTGTAGTTGACTGAACTTCTCGACTAACCGGGTTTAACCAATTATTTTGTGCATTTACGTTGAGTTTAGCTGGTTTAACTTTTGAAGTTAATGAATAAGGATTTTGTACTACTTGATTACCCTCAGTTCCAGCAAGAATCGCATCACCTTTCCACTGTAGACCATATCCTAGCGTATAACCTTGACGATCCGATAATAAATAAAGATCATCTGTGGAATGACGCAAGTTAGGTGTGTTAATAAAACACTCTTGTTGTGTAGATCTATTACACCCATTAAACACTTGATAAGTCTGAAGTACTGTTGAGTTAAGAAGTAAATTGAATGCTTGGAAAACACCGGCATTACTTAAATTAGTCGTTTGTACTAAAAGCCTATATGCTTCATCATCAGAAATTTGGTCTAGATCTAACCATGGTTTCAAAATGCTTGCATAAGCTCCGTTCTGAAATTCGGTAGCTGTTATACTCTGAGAAATCTTCGTAAGTTGATCTTTTTTTGTATCTGTAAGTTGAGTTGGTTGTATATCACCGATAACATTATCGCCATTTTCTACACCAATGCTTTGAAAAATTTTTACTAAAGCAATTGCTACTTTAATAGTTTCATCATTTTTATCTAAGCTTGCTGGTGTTTTTCCTGTAATTCCACTTGCTAAATCTAGTATTCTTAAATATATAGGATTGCTTTGCTTGGTATTAGGATTAACAGAAGTAAATTTTCCAACTGTATCAAGATTAACGTTTCCTAAGTAAACCTTTTTATTATCTTTACTTTGAATATAAAAACGTGCTGTATCACCAACTTTACATGATCCAATTACAGCATTTCCTGAAAATTTTGTAGCATAATGAAAATTTGTAGCTGAACTACAATCAAAATTAATACCAGCTATCGGATAATCTAAAGCAAATTGTAAACAAGTTGTATCTACTGCACCAATATTACTTGTGGTCGGCGTACAACTGCCAGAAGTTAAGTTTCCGTTATTAGTACCAGAGTTTGGATCTTCATTAATTGTCGAGCTGCCACCACCACAACCATTCAGCATCATTGCCAATGTGGTTAATGCAAAAGGCCATAATAATTTTTTATTCATTAGATACCCTACTTATTTTTAACGTAATACTGAAATTTGAATCTGTCCCTGATTAGATAACTCTTGTTCTGCTACATCTACAGAGGAAGATAACGGAGTTAACATCATATAACGTGCATGAGGCGGCACTCTTAAAGTACCTTGAATTGATGCATGTTGTAATATCGTAGAAGGATAAGACTTGCTCTTGAAACCACTTGCCCCCTCTAAAATACAACCCTTCTCATCTAAAAATATAGCTAAAGGCCAATAATATAGAGGCGTCGAATTACTTGCTGCAAATGACATAAGCTGTAAATGTTGTACAGACGGATCTAGTTTTACTAGCTCGTATTCAAACTTTTCTTTTAGCGGCTTACGAGGCCATAAATTTACTTCTTTTTTAGATCCAAGTATTTTGATTGACTTTTTGTAGCCTTGAACAAAACACTTATCTTGCTCAAAAGTCGTTTCTAATTCTTTTTGAGACAGACGTATATAGGTTGGGGCTAAAACAATCGCCGCTTGATCATCCTGAGATTGCTTATTAAACAATTGTTCTAAAGTAGATTTACTTACACCCTTTTTCCGCTCAATAAACTCTGTTCGCCCTAAACCATCTGGCATAACATAAAAGCGTTTTTTGCCTTCAAGATTAAATTCTTGGTCTTCAAGATATTCATTATTTACATACTCTACACCATCAATACTCGTAAATTTAGATGGATCATTTGGCGAATTTTGAGTTGAAACAGCTTGTGAAGTGCTTGGTACAGATGAAGGAATTCTAGCAGGGGTACTTTCTTCCTTAACAGTATTAGTTTGCTTTTTAACTCCATTCTTCTGAGTTTTACTAACTGTTAAAGGAGGCTCTTGAGTCGGTGCAGTCGGTGCAGTCGGTGCAGTCGGTGCAGTCGGTGCAGTCGGTGCAGTATTTAATTTTTTTGTAACGCGTGATTCAAACTTTTTAGATTCTTTTGAATTATGAAGATTCTCAGGAGGTGCTTCTTGAACAGGTATAAAGACAGATTTAGGCTGCGCCACTTGCTTCGGTGCTTCGACTCTAATATTTGATTGCTTCTGTTCAACTTTTTTACTCGGCACAATCATTGGTCGACCATCTGGACCAATGATTGTATAGAACCCATCTGCATAAGATACAGAAACGCTTGCTATCGCAACACATAAAGTTGAGATAGCAAATCTAGGTCGAAACATCCTTTTATATTGTTTTACCATTTTGTTCTATAGCTCAAACCAAGTACTGTAACTTTTGTATTCGTTTTTACATCTAAACCAGAATATGGGTTTAATAAAATATTATCGACACCACACTTGTTTGATAATGTACTCGTACAAGCTGGAATATTGTCACGACTACGTAAGAAACCCACTGAAAGATCTAGATCAGTATCCGCATCAAAACGGTACCCCACCCCAAGACCGAATAATTGCGCATTATTGATCGGGACCATGGTATTACGTTTATCATCAGGTATCGAACTGGCACGAGGTTCATAACCTGCTCTTAATTTCAAACGATCAGTTGCTGAATATTCAAGACCAATCCCCCAGCTCCATGGCGAGGTAAATTTCAGAGGCAATGATAATGAATTATCGGTAACGTCATTAGATAAAAGCTTAGCCACTTTTAATAACGTAATTTGTCGATCAAATTCGAACTTAAATTTATTCCAAGCAGAATAATCAGTCCATCCCACATCAAAGTTAACTTGTAAATCTGGTAATATTTTATATTTAATACCCGCTTGGAAATGTGCTGGGTACTCGAGATCCATTGCAACTAAACCGGACTCAGTATCAGGAACATAACCAGGTAATCCGAGAATGGCAGCTAAAATTTGACCCGTAGCTGATGAGTTAAGACCGTTGATTAATTCTTGAGGTGCTCTGGCATTATTAATCATGTATTTGCCTTTTAAACGCATCTTGGCAGCACTTTGATAGACCATACCAAAACCAAAATCGTCTGTTGGTTCCCAGAGTAGACCTAGGTTATAACTTGGGCTTAATGATTGTTCTAACGAAACTTGCAATGAACCCATTTTACCAAATGGATTCATACCTTCTTTTGCATTACAAATTCCCAATAACAATAGATCGGTAATCATATCGTTATTGTCTTTGAACGGTGCACATACCACATCATCAACCATACGCAATACACCAATCATCTCGTTTGGAAAACGTAGATCAGTATTTAAAGCGATTGCGTTATAGGACATCCCTATAGAAGCACCAATTGATAAATGATCATTTACCTGATAACCAAACGATGGGGATAAATAAGTGATCCGTTCTACAGCAACTTGTTTACCCATGTAATTACCAGGATTACCATTCTCTGCTCCAAACCCTGCTACTAACGGCGCATATATTGCTGTTGCATAAGTAACTTTTGAACCAGGTGGTTTATATGCAATTCCGGCAGTAGGAGCAACTAGAGGATACCCTGCTCCGAGATCAACCATTTTTTTAAGAATAGGTACATATAGGCTTGCGTACTCGACATCACCATGAACTGTTCCTTTAAAATCTGTACAAATATTAGCGGAAACTTCCGGACCATCATTACAAACGAGAGGGTCATCTGAATAACCAAAAATGTTATAACCAGGGGGAGCCGAGAACTCACGCTTAATATCAAAGTTAGCAAGAATCCCTTGCACATCTGTTTGCAACCCATCAATTTTTGCTAAGGCTGCAGGGTTAAAGTGAACTGCACTAATACCAGGAGGGTCTGCAGTTACAGCATTCCCCATTGATAGTGAACGAATATCAACAGCTAGGTTTTGTCCTAATTGAGCATTGGCAAAGCTAGAAAAACCGGAGATAACAATTGCCGCCGTTAAAGGACATAATTTAGGATATTTCACCTGCTTATCTCCTTATTTTTGTTTTTTGTTAAAACCTAAAATATCTAACGGGAACGACAAACCAAGAGAAATATCTGGTGCATCTTCAGTTAAACCAATACCAACAGTACCATTAACAATCGTTTCAGGTGAAACGCGAACACCTAAAGCAAAAGATAACATTCCACTACTTTGATCTGGTGACTTATAAGACTCACCATTATTAAATTGGAATTCAGCATTTGTATTAAAACTTTGCTGATATGACATCGTCAAAGACACGTCATAGTTAAATGAGTACGCAAAACCAAATGAGAAACCGCCACTGATCCCTGGATCAAAAGATTCTAAAATGCGTGAACCTCGGGCTTGATTAAGACCACTTTCTTTAAATCCATAGTTGGCAGATGCAGAAGCGAAGAGAACAACTGGATCAATATATTTTCGAGTACTCGCCCCTACACCAACCGAGTAATATCCCTTACCTGTTGACAGCTCATCTATACCAATTTCATAAGGACTATCACCTGTTTTAGTTGATACGCTACCAAAAAGAACGAGTGGTAAACGGCCTTGCTTTAATGGAAAAGGTTCCCAGCGTGCACCAAAAGAAATATCCCCTAAACCAGCTGTTGTTTTATCTTTAATAATCTCAGACTTAGCAACAAAAGGAAGAGTTGCAGACAACGTTAAGTTATCTAATACCCCATATTGAACAGTAAAACTATTCGTTAATGTGTGGTTAGCATCTTCTTCAACACGTAAACGGTTAAGTTGAGAAGAATTATCCGATAAGGCTAAATCAATACGAGCATCACGATAATAAGTGTAATCAAGGTCATAGTAAGAAGAAATCACGCCCTTCTTAATCAAAGAATATTGACGTTCATTTGAAGTAAATACTTCTTGTAAGTTTGTCTCCTGACTAGCATCCCCTTCTTTTTTCTGTAATGCACTTGCAGCTTGATGTGCCTCACTATTCGAAGCTGGGGCTACAGCATTTGTATCTACTGCATTCAATGTTTGCGTAGTATTATCTGTTGAGACTGAACCAGAACTGGTAGCTTCTGAAGAAGCAGAGCTTTCTATTCCCTCTGTTACAGTCTGATTCGTACCAGATACTTGTGTTTGCTGTACTTGATCTTCGGCATAGATTGTCCCTGTAATGGCACTCATACTTAAGGCCAACACACTCATCTTCATCCATCGATTATTCATGTTTTTCCTACCCAATTTATTTATTTTACTAACTTTAAAATTGACTATTTGCGTTTGTAATAAAGACGCATATAGGTTTCTATCGGCTGTCCATATGTCGGCGAATGATTATCGTTATCTAGTACACGTCTCATGGTTGAAGCTTTATTTGCTAAACGATCAAAGTTAAATGCTGGATATTGAACATCAACAAAAGCATATCTATTGACCGTGGCATCTTCTACATGACGCATATCTGCATCTTTTAATGCCAATAAATCTTTACGCTGTGATTCAGGAACAGAAATAACAAATAAAGTATTATTATCCCAAATTTGTTTAAAACGACTTTCATCAAAGCTGATATTCCCTAAAGCAGGATCAGCTACATATACTCTTCCATCTTTATAAGCTTTATATACGACAAAATGTTTAAAACCTGCATAAGAAATAGGCACAATTGCAGGTTGGCCGAGTTTAACTAAATCAGAAAACTCACCTCGATAACCACCACTGTCCAAACCAATTGCTGTGACAAAGCGCTTCATATCAAGTAATGAGAAACTTCGGCGTTCAATAATACGTTGATATTCACCATACTGAAGCAAACCACTCATTGTTTGCTGTTCAGTTAAACTCGTTCCAACATAGCCATTTAATAAAGTCGTAAGTGCAGCAGAACCACAACTATAGTCATAGGCTTGTCGAACAATGCCACGAAACTGATCTTCTACAGCCGGTTTTATTGTGACAGGTTCAATATGGTTTCGATGAAATGATAAATTACGTGAATCGGCAGTCTCTGTATAATAAACAGTTCCCGGTGGCTTTTTTTCTATTTCGAAGGCTTCTGTCGCAAAGTAATACATCAATGCTGAGCCTAAAACTATCTCTAACATAAGCACTTGGTCTAAATGGTGGCCTAACCGGCCTTATTCATTTTATTCTTAGAGCAATAGCTCTACATCCCTGTGTGTTGAAGATACCTTTTTTTTTTGTAAAAAACAGCTTTTTTTTAATCTTTTTGATGAATGCATAGTTTTACATTTATAAACTGATAATTAATTCTCATTTCAAATGTTTTATATTCTTTCTTATTATATAAGCTAATATTATTTAAATAGAAAAGCTTAAGATTGAGTTTTATTAAGATAAATAAAAAAGCGCGTATAAACGCGCTTTTTATCAGCCTTTAAATTAGTGTCCAGAAATAGTAATTGTAGACGTTCCTACATTTAAACCTTGGATTTCTAAATCACCAATTGAAGCATTACCCGCTGCACCTAGGTGTACGCCCTGTGCATAAACGTTCATACCTTGTGTACTGTTATTCTGGATACGTAAACCTGTAGGAACAACAGAAATGTTCGCATTTACATCCAAGTCACCAGTTGTATTACCTGAACCACGAACCATTACTTTGTCTAGGACAATTTTACCACCACCAGCAGCATCATTAATACCGAAGTTAGAAAGTGTTAAACCACCTTGTAAGCTAGAGTTCACTTTGATCATCGCGCCTTGCGGAGTTGAACCTAACTGAACATTTGCAGAAATTTGACCCAAAGATAAATCTAAGCCAGAAATAATTTCAGTTGGAGCTGTTTCAGTAATACCACGTACAGCAGTAGTCGTATTTAATGTACCAGAAGTACCTACGCCAATTGAACCTACATGTACATCAACTGCGCCCACTGTTGCTGCAACGTTTAAGAAAGCACCGTTTGAGCCTGAAGCACCGTTTGTATCAATTTTTAAATCTAAAAGGTTGCCTGTACCTTTTTGAGTTACAGTAACACCACTAATTGCGATTGAGCCCGCTGTACCTGAAGACCCTGTAATACCTGTTGATGTTGCTAAACCATCATTATCATGTAGGTATAGCTTATCGATAGAAATACCACCAGAACCCAAAGCAATACCGATATTAATACCATCTTGACCTGTAGCAGCACTAAGCGCTGCATCATCCATTGATTGCATTGCCATTGCATTTGCACTGATAGCTAAAGAAGAAACTAAAGCAAGTTTAGTGAACATTTTCATTGAGCACTCTCCCAAGAGCATTTATTTTTTGACTTAACCACTCTTACTGTCTCAAGTTGCATTTTTCTTTTATGGCAACCGAAACTTCCAATCCTTGAGTAGTTTTGCTTAGCAATTACTAAATTACAGCTACGTTAATTTTTGTTCAACTACTGTAATGCATTTTTTGCCAATTACCCGACAAACGGTACAGATGCTGACTGCCTGATCACGCTTATAAATTGTCTTTAAAACTGAGATACTATTCGGTTATTTTTTACACGAAATATTAAACTCTTTCGACTCATCCGTCTGATAGACTAGAACTTGTAGTAAACTATGTCACCTCTTCCAAGCGCTTACATGTTTAAAATGTCACAGTTAAAGAAAAAAATCTCTTTAGAAAGCTATCAATCGGCTGCCGATATTTTAAAAAAATTAGAAGAGTTAATTGGACTTGTATATCTCCATGATGATAACAACCCAATTATTGGTTTTTTGCCAAAAAAATACTTAATTATTCAAAATAATCAAAAAAAATTATTTGATAAAACTGATCTAAAT
>NZ_JBIUCP010000030.1:0-50785 GCF_044538765.1 Acinetobacter sp. ABJ-A23_2 | reverse complement strand
AAATAAACGATTAATACCATCTATTTTTTGAAAAAAGTAATAATTTACTTTAGGGCTATCTCCAAAATATCCAAAAGTTTCTATTTTTTTAGATTTCTGATGACAATCAGTTAGGTAGGCATCCAAATCATACATATTTTCATTATTATAATGACTATAATCTTTTTTAAAATTAATGCACTTATTTGTATCGGCATATACATTAAAAGATAAAAATATAAATAGAATCCATATATATTTTTTCACTTACACTCTCCATACTTAGCTATAAATTCTGTTGCTATTTTTAATTTTTCGTCTCGCCTTTCTTTCGCCTTTTTCATTCCAGGATTGACCACTACAGTTACTTTATTTGTAAGTTTGTCATCATTAATTTTACTATTATCTTTCTTTGTTATGTTATTGATATTATTATCTTTCCAAAACCATGTAGCACTTTCAATAGCAGCATTATAATCAGTTTGTAATAATTCAGGATTTTTTTCTATATCTAAACCGGTCTCTTTAGCACAACGAACATACGTTGCAAAGTGTGTTAAATGAATTAGACCTCGTCCTCTATAGTTTTTGTTTGGATATTCAGGAACTGAATAAAGGAATTGAGCAATCGCTGGATCATTTGACATGAAGTGCTTCTCTACATATTTGTACCTCTGATCTAAAGTAAGCTTTTCCATACCATGTCTTTTAAAAGCATTCGTAAAATTTGTTTTCATCATATTATACAAAGATTTACCTGTGTATGATCGAGTGGTATAAATCATACTTTCAATTAAAGCTTTAAATTCTTCTGTCTCAATTTTCCCTTGAGCCAAAATATGTACTAAATCTTTACAAGTATTACTAGAATATTTCTTAAGGAATTTGGGTAAGTTCAGTAAAGCCTGTTGAAAATCTTTCTTAGCTTTCGGAGCCACCTTTTTAATAAAATCAAGATCAATTTTCAATGATTTACCACAAGTTAGGCATTTGATATCACCAACCTCCGGAACTTTTACAGATAAATCTGGCTCATCAGGTTCAGTAGTCGAGTTATTACTTTTAATATCAAAGTAAACAGATAAAGTTATTGGTGTAGTTGATCGAGGTGTATACCCTTGAGGTGTTTTAAAAGGAGTATTATCAGGTTTAAATGGGTGAACTTGTATTCGGCTATGTAAAATAGACGTAATATTTAATTCACCATTTTTTACTTCTCGAGTAACCTCAATGAACTGTGGAGAATTTTTAGCTTCACCAACTAAATAAGAAACTTTCACTGTAAGAGGTAATGAATAAACTTTCTTGTCTTGTTCATTTTCATAAAATATGAATTTTGTCTTTGCTATACCATAGTCAGTCAAAAAATAAGGTGACTTAATGGAAGACGGTAATTCTCTCAACACATTGAGCGTCGTAATTTGATAATAGGCATTATCATTGTCGCTATCTTCTTTAAATTTGGTCATATCTGGTTGACCATTTTTATCAATAGGAGCTAGCACAAATACTTCTACGGCTCGACCATCAGATTGAAAAGTTAAAATACCTTCAGTATCACTTGTTAATTTATTATTTTTTTTATCTCCACCAACATAGCGTGTTGCCATAGGAAAGTTCAGCAAAGGCTTGTTGCTAGCATCAACAACTTTGATTTTATATTCAGTTAGTGCCATTGTGTTTATTCATCACTACCAGTTACAGAAATACTATCAAATGATGATGTATCATCGACTTCATCCTCATTAAAAAATATGTCATCAGGTTTATCCATTCTTATATTTTCACTATTGAATAATAATGCTTTAAATGGTTTCGCCTCCGCTGTATAAAATCGTAGTGTTGTGTCCTCATTAGAATTATTAAGATTTCTTTGCACAAGTAACTTCTTACTATCTGTGTCTATAACGAACACTTGTTTGTGAAAATCTTCAGGTGGTTCAATTTTCTCACCATTTTCATCTGTATATTCAAACTTATAATTTACTTTATGGCTATAATTATTGGGTGCAGTAGGCAATATATTCACAGGTGAAACAATTTTCTCACCACTTTCAAACTTATGTTGCCCTGCTCTAACTACAAATTTTCCGCCCATTTTAAATTCTCTATTTATCAAGTGCTTAATTTTTTGCTAAATTATATTATATATTAAAAAAATATTTGTAATTATTATGTCTTTAGTTATAGCTTTTAATCTGAATGATTTTGCCATTCTAGCAACAGACAGAAGAGGTGTATTACATTATGGCAATGAAAAAGAAAATATTATCTTAAAAATAGATGACAACTATCAAAAACTAAGAAAAATTCCTTTTGGCTTCTTTGCCTCAGCAGGCGACTACTTAATAGCTGAATGTTTTTATATTGAATGTATGACAGAGACATCACATAAAAGAAATTTAGATCAGATATTAGAAAATACCTACTATAGATATTGTAATCTAAAAGACGTTTGCCATTTTTCAGAAATGACAACCATCTTATTAATTGCAAAAGAGTTTAATCAAAATGGCAAAACTACCAAAGATGCGATTTTAGAAATCAATATCGAGTTTCAACATATAAAGATCCAAGAAGTTGATTCAATGAACCTTGTCGCATTGATGGCAAACATGAATCCTGATCAAAATTTTTGGAATAAAATTGGAGGCTATTTACGTTCTTCAAATGATTTTAGTAAATTTGAAGATTTTTTTAGCTATCATGTCTGCCTCATAAAGTACATTTGGCAAAAACAACTTAAATTTGATGACCTTATTTCTCATCATACCGACTTTTATTTTCATGATAGAAGAACAAGTAAAGGCATATTACTTCCAGCAGAAAGATTTGAAAAACTTCCCTTGGAAGGATCATGGATTCAATAACACACCATAGTTCATCAGAGATTTGGCAAGTTCCAAAATCTGGGACAAGCTACCTTACATCAGGAAAAATAGATTTGATGAAATATGCCAAAGGTAATTTAACAGCAATTCCAAATTGGGATAAAAATATGGTTGCAAATAAAAAAGATGTAACTGGGCTTTTATTTATTTCAGGAATCTCAAAACAATGAAAAAAATAATAACACTGCTACTCTTTTTTTGTATGACAGTAACTCTTTCAGCGTGCTCACAGAAAGAAATTTATCTTACTCCGGAAGTGTCAGGCTATATTTATAATAACGCTACGAAAGAACCTCTAAGACAACAAAAAGGCTTTATTGGATTTAATGGCTTAACTCCAAATGATGCTCCCGAGCTTGTTTCAAATAAAGATGGTAGCTTTACATTAAAACCTATTGCAAAAAAATATTACTTTTTTAAACCAGACATGCAGGAATACTCTAACATGGCTGCTTTAATTTATATTAGTTTTGATGGTTTTAAGGTAAAGGATATAGACTATTCTGAGGAGAAATATAAAAGAATAAAAGCTGATGAAGGTGAATTCAGACCTTATAAAAAAGTTAATTTAGGTGTTGTTTATCTAGACCCTGAAAAATAAGGTCCGTTCACAACTCATTATTTATAAAAGTTGATTAGCTTTTAAATGAAGTCTAACTCAAGTATACCCTTCTCAAAAAACCAAAGCTAAGTACAATAACCATGACTTAGCTTTGAATCAAAATCTGTAATATTTAAAAATATGGAAAGAAACGAATACCAAGAAGATAAGTATAGAAAATTCATTTACTCGAGTAAAAGACGTATTCAGCGAAGGGTTCTACAATTAGAAAAACTTACGGCTGAGGCTATTCATAACTACATTTATCTCAACTATAAAGATGAATGGTTTGAAAGTAACTTTTCAATTTTAAGTTGTTGGAAATTCTCTAAAAAAGACTTTGATAATGCCGACAAATTTTGGTGTGATGCCATTTATTTCGAAGACTTCCATATAGAAAAGGAACGAGTATTTACTTTTAATGGACACGCATGGATTGGCTTAGCAAGCAATGTTGGATCAGAATGGAAAGTACCAGTCTCAGGCAAATTTTTTATCAGTTCAAATGGGACAACTTTAAAAAGCTATACCTTAACTTTTTACAATGAAAGTCAGGAATTGGTTTTATCGAAACGGAACTAATAAGTGAAAATGTGCGTAAACAAGCCCAACCAGTCTGCTTAAAACCAACCACATCTTACGGCGCAAGTCTGTAACAGGTAGAAGTAAATAAAGCGACTCTATTATTCAAACCATCTGTTATTAACACTTCATAATGCGCAAATTTTTTACTACTGCCGACCTTGGTTGCCGTTGCAAATAACACCTTATCTTTCGCACCACTCATATAGCGAATATCCGCCTGTAGGCCTGTATATGGCGCATCCCCTGCATTACAAGCCATCGCAAAAGCGATATCGGCTAAAGAAAATATGACACCACCATGCACGCCGCCCAAGGCATTCATATGTTCGTCTTTTACATTAAGCTTGCAACGCGCTTCATCAAAACTACGATGCAGCACTTGTACACCCAATAGCTCTGCGAATTGATCAACTGCGGTAAATTCCATTTTTTGCACAAACGTCTCCCTACTCGTGCGAGTATTCCTTAAGTGTTAAACCTATGTATTGAAATCGACTTATGAATAGCCGTTAAACACTATCTTGTTTAATCTGATAGTTTGAAGCACTAAAGTCTTTATAGGTCAGGCGGTCATCCAACTCTGAGCTTAAAGGCTGAACCTCTTGCATTGAGTTTAAGCAGCGCTGTGCAAGCTCCATGTATTCTTGCGTGCCTCTGGTTTTCCACTTTTTTTCTTGTTCTGATAAATCACGCGCAACCTTGGCAGGACTGCCCATTGCCAATACATTTGCCGGAATAACATCTTTAGTTTTGACCAGACTATTTGCGCCAATAATAGTGTTTTCACCAATTTCGGCATAGTCTAAAATTACGCTGTTCATGCCGACCAAAACATTTTTACCAATGCGGCAACCATGTAAAGTTGTGCCATGCCCAATGTGTCCCATTTCCTCAACTAAAGTCACGCTTTGCGGAAAACCATGTATGGTGCAGTTATCTTGTACATTGGCATTTTGCTTAATATGAATACGACCAAAATCGGCACGCAATGAAGCAAATGGCCCCAC
This sequence comes from Acinetobacter sp. ABJ-A23_2, assembly GCF_044538765.1. Taxonomy (NCBI): domain Bacteria; kingdom Pseudomonadati; phylum Pseudomonadota; class Gammaproteobacteria; order Moraxellales; family Moraxellaceae; genus Acinetobacter; species Acinetobacter sp. ABJ-A23_2. Next base: position 45,722 of record NZ_JBIUCP010000030.1, on the reverse strand, counting down.
ATATACACCCGCTTCAATAATCACATCACCAATTAAAACAGCGGTTGGGTGTACAAAGGCCTCTGGGCTGACTACCGGAATAACACCGTCAATACTATAACAAGGCATGATTTAACCTCTCATTTGTCGCCACCAAACCTCCGAAACGGCGCCAATAATGTGCTGTGGCATTTGGCATTGGTCCTTCTGCTGTTGCGGCAACAGACAAGAAGTATTCATCGGCAGGTTCAAATACTTTTTTATAAATATTCATTGATAAAGTTCGTGCACTAATCGCAGGCCAGTCAGTTGGCAACAACTCAAGCGGTAGTGCTGGGTCTTTCAATAAAATCCGTCGATAATAATGAATCAGCAAAGTTCGAATTTGAAAGGCTTGAACAGGTTCGAGTTGTTCATTTTCCTGCATCAGCAACACGCCAATTTCCCTAAAAATATCGAGAAACTGTAGATATCTTTGGCGTAATTCATCGATTGGCCAGTTGGTTCTGAGCATACGTCCAATGGTATCGACCGAGTTATTAAAAAGCTGCAAAGTTTCGGCTTTAAACACCACCACTTGCTCACTCATATTTAAGTCAACTAACAAGCGTTGCAGCTCAATACGGTTACAACCCGGATACGCCATTAGGTTTGTAGAAATATTGGCAAATCCTAACCATTCGAGTTCTTTCTTTAACAACGCTTTATTTTCAGTGTCGAGGCTAGACATCAGAATAAGATCCCAATAATGGTCCCACTCTTTCATCTGGTCGTTATAAATACGTTGTTCAGCCTGCAAATAAGTCGAACGGCTCGAATCGGTAATTCGATAAAAACTGGTTCTGCCGATTTTGTCCGAACATAACCAATCATTTTTAACTAAACGAAAAACAGAGGTTCTTACAGCGCGGTCATTAAAACCAAACAGCTCTAATAACTGAATCAGGCTTGCAAGACTAATGTTTCCACCCCGATGAAGTACTGAATCTCCAAAAATTGTCGAAATAAGCGAAGTTCCACTTAAGGTCTCATTCTTTACAACAGAATCAATTATTTGCTGTATTTTTGCACTCATACTCATATCTTGGCGTTTAGTTTCAGGGTATAGATTCTATACCCTGAATGATCTTGATGTTAAGCAATCTGACGCATATCGATTACCCGCTTTGCCTTACCTTCCGAACGAGGTAAGGTCGCTTCTGTCACAACTTCTACAGTAACGCTAATCCCAATCATGGTTTTAATGCGTTTCATCAACTCCTGAGCAAGTTGATTGGCCTGTATAGTACAGTTATGACACATCTCTGTACGAATATGCAAAGTATCCATATGGCCTTTTTTAGTCACCAAAATTTCATAATTTGGAACTAAATGCGGAACTTGCAAAATTTGCTCTTCAATTTGGGTCGGGAAAACGTTCACACCGCGAATAATCAACATGTCGTCGCTACGGCCCACGATTTTATCCATCTTACGCATTGCCAGATTTTCTCCAGCGAGTAAACGGGTCAAATCACGAGTACGGTAACGAATAATCGGTAAGCCTTCTTTGGTAATGGTGGTAAAGACTAGCTCGCCAAGTTCGCCATCTTTACAGACTTCACCTGTTTCAGGGTTAATAATTTCTGGGTAGAAATGATCTTCCCAAATGGTTAATCCCTCGCCCTCACCTAAGCACTGCATCGCAACACCCGGACCCATCACCTCAGACAAACCATAAATATCGAGTGCTTTAATATTAAGGCGTTCTTCAATTTCACGGCGCAGTTCGTTGGTCCACGGCTCGGCACCAAAAATACCCACTTTTAAAGAAGTATTACGTGCAGTACCAAATTGCTGTTCGAGCTTTTCAATAATACTCACGCAATACGATGGCGTAACCATAATTGCAGTCGGTTTAAAGTCTTGAATAAGCTGAACTTGCTTTTCAGTTTGCCCGCCAGACATTGGAATAACCGTTGCACCTAAGCGTTCAGCGCCATAATGTGCGCCTAAACCACCTGTAAAGAGTCCATAGCCATAAGCCACCTGAACCATATCTTTCGCGGTTAAACCTGCCATGCGTAAGCAACGCGCCACGATATCCGACCACGTATTAATATCTTTTTGGGTATAACCCACCACAGTCGGTTTACCCGTTGTGCCAGATGATGCATGTAAACGCACAATTTGCTCTTGTGGCACAGCAAACATCCCAAACGGATAGTTATCTCTTAAATCCTGTTTGGTGGTAAATGGAAACTTTGCCAGATCGTCTAAAGTCACGAAGTCGTCAGGATGTACACCTGCATCATCGAACTTTTTCTTATAGACCGGACTATTTTCATATACAAAAGTCAGGGTTTGTTTTAACCGTTTCGTTTGCAGCTCTCGAAGCTCTGCAAGTGTTAATTGTTCAACATTATCCGTTGTAAGGCTGTCCATCGCCTATCTCCTCATTATGTAATTTTAAAAACCGTCTGAATTAATTTAAGTTTTCCAAAATCAGTGCAACGCCTTGTCCAACACCTACACACATCGTGCAAAGTGCATAGCGTCCACCTCGTTTTTTAAGCTCACGTGTTGCCGTAATCACTAAACGTGTACCACTCATACCGAGTGGATGGCCTAATGCAATTGCACCACCATTTGGGTTAACGCGTTCATCGTCATCTTTTAAACCAAGTTCACGCATACAAGCCAAAGATTGGGCTGCGAATGCTTCATTCAGCTCAATCACATCCATCTGATCTAGCGTTAAACCTGTTTGCTTTAAAATTTTCTGTACAGCCGGAACAGGACCTATACCCATATATTTGGGTTCAACACCCGCACTTGCAATGCCTATCACGCGTGCTAAAGGTTTTAAACCATGTGTATCTGCGAATTCACGGCTGGTAATTAACACACATGCAGCGCCATCATTTACACCAGAAGCATTTCCGGCAGTCACCGAGCCACCTTCTTTTCTAAAAGGCGCTTTTAGCTTAGCGAGTGCTTCAAGTGTTGTTTCACGCGGATGTTCATCGCGGTTCACCACAACCACGTTTTTCTTACGATCTACAATCTCGACGGGCAAAATCTCATCGTTAAAAAAACCGTTTTGCTGTGCAGCAGCCGTTTTTTGTTGGCTACGCAATGCAAACGCATCTTGATCTTCACGACTAATCTGATACTTTTCAGCTACATTTTCGGCAGTTTCGGGCATGCTGTCTGTGCCGTATTGTGCTTTAAGTTGCTTATTTACAAAGCGCCAGCCAATGGTGGTGTCATAAATTTCAGGGGTTCGGCTAAACGCTTCGGTCGGTTTAGCCTGTACAAATGGCGCGCGGCTCATCGACTCAACACCACCTGCCAACACAAACTGCGCTTCGCCTGCTTTAATTGAGCGTGCAGCAAGTCCCACCGCATCTAAACCCGAAGCACACAAGCGATTGACGGTCATGGCTGGCACTGTATCTGGTAAGCCTGCTAAGAGTGTCGCCATACGTGCAACGTTACGATTGTCTTCACCTGCTTGGTTAGCACATCCCAAAAACACTTCGTCTACCGTATTCCACGGTAAGTTCGGGTGTTTATCTTTTAAATATTTGATGGGCAATGCAGCTAAATCATCTGCACGTACTGCACTTAAGGCACCTGCATATCGTCCAATTGGGGTACGAATAAAATCGCAAATTAAAACGTCTTCCATGTTGACTCCTGATTATGCAAATTCGGTCATATCACGTGAATATTGAGTAGCAATGTTTTGAGTTTTTGCTACATATTGCTTGAGGTAGATACTCGCGCGATATTTTTCCTCTCCATACAGTGCATATAAGTTATTTAAAGTTTGGAGCACATAAGCACCGCCCATTTGTGTCAACCACTGGTAAGGCCCTTTAGGATAATTCACTCCATATTTCATGGCATTATCAATATCTTCCAGACTCGCAACACCATGTAAACTTGCTTCGCAGGCTTCATTAATAAGTAAAGCGATGGTGCGTAAGGTTAACAGTGCCGGATGGTCTTTAATCCACATGACACTGATACCAAACTGAGCAAAGTAAGCCTCAACTTTAGCGAGGTCACTTGCTTCACAAAGCTCGTTATGACTGAGTACTAAAGCCTCTGCTTGCTCAAAATCATGATGCCAATCCATTAAAACCACTTTACGGCTTAAGTAATGAATATTGGCTGACTCACCTTGGCTTAAACGCAAGTCGATATCATCAATTTGAAGAATATTGTCGTCACTCACAGATCCGCTTTTAAAACCTAAACGCGTTAAAAAAGCAGGTAGCTGAGACCAAGTCCCTTTTAGCTGAATATGTGCATCAACTTGTTTGGCAACCACAGCTTGAGGCTGAAATGTCTCGTACTGATTTTTTTCGTTATAAGTATAAAAGCCTTGTTTTGACTTACGACCCCAAGCACCCGCATCAACTAATTCTTTTTGAATGAGGCTTGGGCGGTAGCGCGGCTCGTAAAAAAACTCTTGGTAAACGCTTTGGGTTACCGAAAAGTTAACATCTTGCCCAATGAGGTCGGTAAGTTCACACGGCCCCATCGCAAAACCGCCGCATTGCTTTAAGGCATAATCTAGCTGGTCGTAGCTGGTAACTTGTTCTTGCAGTGCTCTAAAGCCTTCTGCATAAAACGGACGTGCAATTCGGTTAACAATAAACCCGGGAGTCGACTTGGTGAGTACTGGAATTTTTTTCCAGCCCAACATCAAATTTTTTAAAGCCAGACATAAGCTGTTTGGAGTTTTTAAGCCTTGCACAATTTCAACCAGTTTCATGACTGGCGCAGGGTTAAAAAAGTGTAAACCCACTACGCGCTCAGGATGAGCAATGCCCGCCGAAATTGCAGTCACTGAAATTGAAGATGTATTGCTTGCAAAAATGGTTTGCGCACTACAAATTTCAGCGAGCTGTTTAAATAAAGACTGTTTAACTTCTTTTTTCTCAACGACTGCTTCAATCACCAAGTCAGCATCACGCAGCGCTTCAACTTGATTGACCACTGTTAAACGCGCTAAGGCTTCATCAGCTTGTTGTTGTGTGAGCTTGCTCTTTTCAACCAGCTTTTTAAATGTCTGCCCTAAACCTTGAACGGCTTGTTGCGCTTTTTGAGCGTCCAGATCATATAAAATGGTCGAGTGCCCGTTTACAATGGCTAACTGGGCAATGCCGATGCCCATGGTACCAGAACCAATAACGGCAATTCGGGCACGAGATAAGTCTAAATCTGTCATGCTTAGCGCCCTTTAAAATTTGGTTCACGTTTATTCATAAAGGCTTGTACCCCTTCACGATAATCTTCAGAACGACCCGCAATACGTTGTAAATCACGCTCTAACAACATTTGCTCTTCAAAGGTGTTATTGCTTGATTGATGAATGGCCTTTTTAATAAGAGATAGACCAAATGTAGGCTGTTTCGCTAAACGTTCAGCGAGTTCAGTCACTTTTGTTTTAAGCTCGGCGTCTTCTACAACATCCCAAATCATGCCCCATTCTTTTGCGGTTTCTGCTGGGAGCTTGTCACCTAACAAAGCCAATCCCATAGCACGCGCATGGCCTACAGCACGTGGTAAAAACCATGTACCCGCAGAGTCTGGAACCAAACCTAAGCGGCAAAAGGCTTGTACAAAGTTTGCCGATTTAGCTGCAATCACCAAGTCACACGCCAGTGCAATATTTGCCCCTGCACCTGCTGCCACGCCATTTACCGCGCAAATGACAGGCTTTGGCATATTTACAATCGTTTTAATGAGCGGGTTATAGTAAGTTTCAATGGAATATCCTAAATCTGGAGCTTCAGCATTTGGGTCTACTACACGATCACCTAAGTCTTGCCCTGCACAGAAGCCACGGCCTTCGCCACTAATCACAACACAGCGAACTTCTGGATTTTTGGTCCACAGGTTTAAAACCTCAGCCACTTCACGGTGCATATCAACGTTAAAGCTATTCAGTGCTTTTGGGCGGTTAAATGTCAGGTAGCCAACACCATTTTTTTCTTCAGCAATAATATTTTGATAGTCCATCACTCACCTCTAAACACTGGCTTTCTTTTCTCAAAGAAAGCATTAATCCCTTCGTTTCGATCTTTTGTAGCCGCCAGCCAGACAAAGTTTTGACGTTCAAACTTGAGTCCCTGACTTAACGTTGTTTCATGAATACTTTTAATTGATTGTTTAATCACACGAATCGCTAAAGGCGCTTGTTTTGTAATTTTGGCTGCAAGCTGAACCGCATATTCAACGGTTAATTCGGTCGGAACCACTTGACTGCAAATGCCATGTTGCTCCGCCTGTTTTGCCGAAATCATTTCACCTGTCATGGCCCAGCGCATGGTGAGTTGTTGTCCAACCAAGCGTGCTAAACGCTGTGTTCCGCCTGCACCCGGCAACATACCTAAGGTAATTTCAGGTAAAGCGAATCGGGCATTTTCACCGCAAATCACCATATCTGAATGCAAAACCAACTCGAACCCAGCGCCTAAGGCATAGCCATTCACTGCTGTAATTAGTGGCTTACTAAACGCATCAATTTTTTGCCAAAGCTTCGGGCGAATATCGAGTTGCAAAGACACGGCGTCCATTGCAGCCAATTCGCTAAGATCTGCTCCAGCCGCAAAACATTGAGCATTACCTGTTAAAACCACTGCTTTGACTTGAGCATTATGTTCAGCTTCTTCGAGCAACTCGCATAAACACTGCAATGTTGCATTGTTTAAAGCATTTCTTTTTTCCGGACGGTTTAGGGTTAATAACAAAACACCATCAGTTGCTGTGCTGGCTTTGATCAACTCTTGCATGACAGCCTCTATTCATCAAAACTCAAGCGAACATTTGAGCCTTTTGGTAAGGTCTGACAGCTCAGCACATAGCCCTTTTCAACTTCATCTTCTTCAAGACTATAGTTAAGGAACATGTCGACTTCGCCTGAAAGTACCTTACAGCGACAGGTTGCGCATACCCCACCTTTACATGCATACGGTAAGTCGGCACCCGCACGTAAAGCTGCATCAAGAATACTTTCATCATCTTGAGCCACAGAAACAATCAGCTCACGACCATCTAAAATGATGTTGACCTTTTCTTCTTTACGGTTTGCATCTGCTTCAACACTACGTTTACGCGCTTGTCCTGTATGGAAACGTTCGGTGTGAATGCGCTCTTTGGCAATACCAAAGTTCGGCAACGTATTTTCTACGGCATTCATCATTTCGTCTGGGCCGCAGGCAAAAACATGGTCGAAATTTGTTTCAAGCACTTCAAAATCAAAAAGTTGCTTAAGCTTTTCTGCATCAATACGACCGTTCATTAGCTCACTGTCATTGAACTCACGAGAAAAAATATTGATGAGTTGAAAGCGTTCTTTGAACTGATCCTTCAAATCCATAATTTGCTCGGCAAACATGGTTTGTTTCCATGAGCGATTGCCATAGAGCAAGGTAAATTTAGCTTCAGGTTGTTCAAATAAAACTTGTTTAATAATTGATAAAATTGGGGTAATACCACTGCCCGCAGCAACGCCTAAATAGTTTTGCCCGCCGATCTTGGCTGCTTTTTGAAAAAACACACCTTGTGGTGGCATGACTTCAAGCACATCGCCTACTTTCAAATGGTCATTTGCCCAGTTTGAAAATTGTCCTTGATCAATTTTTTTAACCGCAATACTGATGTCTTCTTTACCCGCATAGCTACAAATTGAATAACAACGGCGGATTTCACCCGCTTCGGTTAAATGGCGAATGGTTAAGTGTTGACCCGGTTGAAATTGAAATTGTTCTTGTTGTTCAGGTACAACGTCAAATGCAATACAAATTGCCTGATCGGTTTGCGGTGTAATACTTTTTACTTTTAATGGTACAAATTGGCTCATGGCTGATTTCCTTATCTAAAGACTTAAATACATTTGAAGTAATCAAAAGGCTCAAGACAGTCCTGACATTTATAAAGTGCTTTACAGGCGGTGGAACTAAACTCTGTTAACAGTCGGGTATGTCGGCTTTTGCAACGTGGGCACTCGACACCATCATTTAAATGAACGTGAGTTCCACACTGATGCGCCAACCCTTCAGGTGGTGCAATGCCATAAACTTGCAGTTTCTTTTTCCCTGCTTCAGACATCCAGTCCGTGGTCCATGCTTCTGATAAATCGACCATGACTTTGACCGGTGTCAAAGCTTCTGCGGTAAATGCCTCAACAATTTGTGTTTTGAGCATATCTGTTGCCGGGCAACCGCTATATGTCGGAGTTAGACGAACAATAATTTCTTGTTGATCGTTAATCTCTACACCGCGAATCATGCCCAAATCGACAACTGATAAAACCGGAATTTCAGGGTCACTTACCGTTTGTAGAACGTCCCAACATTGGTCGATGCAATGACGAATCATTTGCATGGCTCACCTCCTTGTCTTACCAGGTCATTCCCGGATAAGTTCTTTGAATACATTGCATTTCAGCCAACAAATAACCTAAATGCTCGGTATGCAATCCTTGTTTCGCACCACGGCGATAAGCACCGTTCACAGCAACATTTAATTCAAAACGCTTAAGCTCATCTGCAATGGTTTGGTTCCATTGTTCTTTTTCATTTGAAAAATCTGGAATCACGCCTTCTGCAACTAATGCTTGCTCGTCTGCATTGAGTTCAAATAACTCAGCAGTAAAGCGCCATAAATTATTTAATCCATCTTGTACACGTTGATGTGCTTCATCTGTACTTAAACTTAAACGTTCCATCCAGCTTGTCGAAAAGCGGATGTGATACTTCACTTCTTTTAAAGATTTAACGGCAAGCGCGCTTAATTCAGGAAGTGAGCTTTGCGTTAAAGCAGTAAATAAATGGAGATGGTAATGGTCCATCAACCACTGGCGTACAATCGTTTGAGCAAAATCACCATTCGGTTGTTCACACAACAATAGGTTTAAAAACTCACGCTCAGTACGGAAATATGCAAGCTGGTCTTCATCACGTTTAGCTTCATCATATTGACCAGCCAACGTCAGAAAGTTTCTTGCTTGACCTAACAAGTCCAAACCGATATTTGCTAAGGCAATATCAATTTCTAGCTCAGGTGCATGCCCGCACCATTCAGCCAAACGCTGAGATAAAACCAGTTGGCTGTCGCCAATATGTAATAAGAATTTAGATAAAACTGAATGATTCATTTGCCATCCCCCTTACATGTGCTCAATGCCATCTGGGATATGGTAAAAAGTCGGATGACGATAAACCTTGTCTAGAGAAGGATCGAAAAATTCAGCTTTTTCATCTGGCTGTGATGATTTAATCAGTTCAGAACGAACCACCCAAATGCTAATTCCTTCATTGCGACGCGTGTAAACATCACGAGCATGTTGCAGTGCGATTTCATCATCAGGTGCTCTTAAGCTGCCTACGTGTCGGTGGCTTAAACCTTGTTTACTACGTACAAATACTTCGTAGAGCGACCAGTTGTTTTTATCTTCCATTTTGATTTCCTCAAATTTTTCCATAAATCTTGTTAAGCCACTTTGTTTGCTTCAAGCTGCTGCTTTTTCGCGTAGACCACTGCTGCATCACGAACCCATTTACCGTTTTCCCATGCTTTACGACGAGCTTCGATACGCTCGTGATTACATGGTCCACGTCCGGCAATCACTTCATTAAATTCGTGCCAGTCAATCTCGCCAAACTCATAGTGGCCTGTTTCTTCATTGAACTTTAAATCTGGGTCCGGTACTTCCAAGCCAAGTTGCAACACTTGTGGCACGGTGTTATCGACAAACTTTTGACGCAATTCATCGTTACTAAAACGTTTGATTTTCCACGCCATGCTTTGTGCGCTGTTTGGAGAATGTTCATCACTTGGACCAAACATCATCAGTGCTGGCCACCAGAAACGGTTCACTGCATCTTGTGCCATCTGTTTTTGTTCTGGTGTACCGTTTGCCAAAGCCATCATGGCTTCAAAACCTTGACGTTGGTGGAAACTTTCTTCTTTACAAATACGTACCATCGCACGTGCATATGGCCCATATGAAGTACGGCAAAGCGCAACTTGGTTCACAATGGCTGCCCCATCGACAAGCCAACCAATTGCAGCGACATCTGCCCAAGTCAAAGTTGGATAGTTAAAGATTGATGAGTATTTCATTTTCCCATTAATCAACTTTTCCATCATGTCATCACGGTCTGCACCTAAGGTTTCTGCTGCGCTATACAGATATAAGCCATGACCCGCTTCATCTTGTACTTTCGCAAGCAAAACCGCTTTACGTTTTAAAGTTGGTGCGCGAGTAATCCAGTTTCCTTCAGGCAACATACCTACAATTTCAGAATGGCCATGTTGCCCGATTTGACGAATCAATGTTTTGCGGTAGGCATCGGGCATTTGATCCTTAGCCTCGATCGTAATTTCATTGGCAATATTTTGTTCAAATTTCTGGTAATTGTTTTCCATTCTTTCATTCCCTGTAGGTATCACCCTTGAATCTATTTTTCGATACACTAAAAACAAAGTCAATCACTTTTTTAGTATCAAATTAAATCCACAACAATAAAACATATCAAGTTATTGAAATTATTAATTTTAAAACAATTGTAAAAAACTTTTTTACTTTTATAAATCAAAATAAAGTTGACTTTTAGACAAATTAATCTGAAATTATGAATCATATTTTTGCAGTTTTTATAATTGATGTATCAAATAAAAAAGGAGTTTGGTCATGCTTGAACAAGCACACCTAGAAGGAACCTCAACTGACACAGATTTTCAGCAGTCTGAGCATCAACTGCCTCATCTTGCTTCTTATGTCTATGGAACATGGCATTCGTCTGACGAAGAATTACGTCCTGTTTATCATGCCATTACAGGTGAATCGATTTATGCCGTAAGTAGTCATGGCATAGATATGAAACGTGTTGTTCAATATGCCAAACAGAATGGTTCAGAACTGGCTAACTGGACGTTTCACCAACGTGCCAATGCGTTAAAACAAATTGCCCAACATTTACTTGACCGTAAGGAAGACTTCTACAAACTTGCTTATGCCACAGGCGCAACTCGTAAAGATGCGTGGATTGATATTGAAGGTGGGATCCAGACATTATTTGCTTATTCGAGTCTGGTTCGCCGTGAACTCAATGATGAAAAAATTATTACTGAAGACAGCTGGATTCAATTATCTAAAAATGGGACTTTTGGTGCTAAGCACATTTTAAGTCCTAAAGCAGGTGTTGCCGTTCACATCAACGCATTTAACTTCCCAATTTGGGGAATGCTTGAAAAGATTGCACCGACTCTACTTGCAGGCGTGCCATGTATTGTGAAACCAGCAACCGATGGTGCCCAATTAACTCAAGCTGTTGTAAAAGCCATTGAAGAAGCCCATGTATTACCAAAAGGTTCGTTACAACTCATTTGCGGTCAGACCTATGACCTATTAGAGCACCTAGGCCCACAAGACTGTGTTACGTTTACAGGTTCTGCTTACACAGGTCAAAAACTGCGTAACCACCCTCACCTCAATAAATATTCGATTCCATTTAGTATGGAAGCCGACTCGGTAAACAGTGCAATTTTAAGCCCTGAGGCAAATGAAGAAACTGTCGATTTATTTGTGCGTGAAGTCTTCCGTGAAATGACTACAAAAGCAGGCCAAAAATGTACTGCCATTCGTCGCGCTTTCGTTCCTGAAAATTTGTTAGCGACTGTGCAAGAGAAGCTGACTGCCAAACTTGCTAAAGTTGTGGTGGGCGACCCTCAAAAAGAAGAAACCACCATGGGGGCTTTAGCGAGCATTAAACAAAAACATGACGTTGCAGAAAAAGTTGCTGAACTCAGCAAAGATGCAAAAATTGTTTTTGGTGGCAACGATAGTTTTACATTTAATGCAGACCATCCTGAAAAAGGTGCTTTTTTCGCTCCAACTTTATTGCTCTGCGAACAACCTTTGCAAGCGACACATGTTCATACCACAGAAGCTTTCGGCCCTGTATGTACCCTCATGCCATATCAAAACATTGAAGAACTAGCTGATCTTGTTTCACGTGGTGAAGGTAGCCTAGTGGCTTCTGTCGTTAAAAATAACGATGAGAATATTGAACAGATTATTCAAAAAATTGCGCCTTGGCATGGACGTGTGCATGTACTCGATACAGAATCAGCAAAAGAAAGTACAGGACATGGTTCTCCACTTCCACATTTAGTACACGGCGGTCCTGGTCGTGCAGGTGGCGGTGAAGAGTTAGGTGGTATTCGTGCAGTTAAACACTACATGCAGCGCACTGCAATTCAGGGTTCTCCAAATAGCTTGACGCAAATTACCCACTCGTGGACTGTCGGCTCGAAAGTTAACGAAGACCGTGTACATCCATTTAAAAAGTCTTTTGATGAGTTAGTGATTGGTGAACGTTTATTAACAGCGCGCCGTACAGTCACCGAAGCAGATATTGTCAATTTCGCGTGTTTAAGCGGTGACTACTTCTATGCACATACCGACAAAATCGCCGCGGCCGAGTCTTTCTTTGGTGAACGCGTTGCGCATGGTTACTTCATTGTGTCTGCTGCTGCAGGTCTATTTGTAGATGCAGCACAAGGCCCTGTGATTGCTAACTACGGTATGGACAACTTACGCTTTGTTGAACCGGTTAAAATTGGTGACTCGATTCAGGTTGAATTGACCTGTAAGCAAAAAACACCTAAGCCACAAAAAGACCCATCTCAACCTGCGCATGGCGTTGTGGTGTGGGATATTAAAGTCAAAAACCAACGTGGTGAACTTGTCGCAACCTACGACATTTTAACCTTAGTTGCGCGCGAAGCTTAATGGTTAAAATGAGATGGGGTCACCTCGTCCCCATCTCATTTTTTTAGCACTCAATGGCGTTAACAGCGAGGCCACCTTTTGAAGTCTCTTTATATTTCTCAGACATATCTCTGCCTGTTTCCTTCATAGTCTGAATCACTTTATCTAGCGTGACAAAGTGTTCATCGTCATCATGAAGTGCCATTTGGGCTGCATTAATGGCTTTTACGGCCGCAATTGCATTTCGTTCAATGCAAGGCACCTGAACCAAACCACCAATCGGGTCACACGTTAAACCCAAATTATGTTCAAGCCCAATTTCAGCCGCATGCTCCACTTGCTCAGGTGAACCACCTAAAATTTCGGCTAAACCCGCCGAAGCCATTGCACATGCCGAACCGACTTCACCCTGGCACCCTACTTCTGCACCAGAAATAGAAGCATTGAGTTTACATAAAATGCCAACGGCTGCCGCACTTAAAAAGAAACGAACCACTTTATCTTCGGAAAAGTCTTTAGAGAAAGTCACGTAGTAATATAAAACTGCCGGAATAATTCCTGCGGCCCCATTTGTAGGTGCCGTCACTACTCGACCGCCAGCAGCATTTTCTTCATTTACCGCTAAGGCAAATAAATTGACCCATTCCATCGCATGAAAAGTCGTCACAATCAGGTTTGAGTTTTTCTTATTTAATAACTTATCGTGAATTTTTTTAGCCCGACGTTTTACGTTTAATCCGCCCGGTAATATGCCTTCATTAATTAATCCGTTGTGAATACACTGCTGCATCACTTTCCAGATTTCCATAATCTTGCTGCGAATCTCAGTTTCACTACGCCAGCTTTTTTCATTTTCAAGCATTAACTCGCTCACTGATAAATGATGAGTTCTACATAAGCTTAAAAGTTCAGCCGCACTGTGAAATGGATATGGAACCTTAACATCGTTAGTTTCAGTTTGGGTGTGTGTTAATTGTCTTTCACTAACAATAAAGCCACCACCAACCGAATAGTAAGTTTCTGCATATAAAATTTCTTGAGCCTCGTTATAGGCAATCAGTTCCATTGCATTTGGGTGATAAGGCAAAGATTCATCTAAAAAAAGCACATCATGCTTATAGTCAAAAGAAATCGTCTTTTGCTGATTAAGCTGGATGGATTTATTTTCAAGAACATCTTCAATCAAGCTTGTACTTAGTTGAGTATCAATATGTTCAGGGTCAAAACCCATTAAACCTAACAGAACCGCCTTGTCTGTCGCATGACCGACACCAGTTGCCGACAGCGAACCATATAAATTCACCTGAACTTTAACCGTTGCTTGTAAATCGTTTTGCTTCAATAAATCATCCACAAAACTGTATGCCGCTCGCATGGGTCCAACTGTATGGGAGCTAGATGGACCAATGCCAATTTTAAAAAGATCAAATACACTAATAAACACTGGGTCCTACCTTAGATTCATTATTATTCGTATGTTCGTCATTATTGTGTCCTTTCGGATAGCTCTAAAATTATCATTAAGCCAAGCACAAATCACGAATAACTCTTGGGTAGTCGCACAAAAAGACAACGGTTGAAGAATGGCCCGAAATGAATGGGTCCATAGTCATAAATTTTAAGACTTCTATTTTTTAGTAGATGTTTAAAATGATTCTTAAATTAATTTAATGCATCAATTTGTATAAATAACAAACAGCATATATTAGCCATTAGTCGCACGCCCCTATTTTTACTCATTTTTACTGGTAAAGTGCTTTACATGGTTTGATACAACCTACTTAACTCAGATGCATAATTCACCTGTTCTTGCATCTGAAGTTTTTCTGCCTCTAGTCCGCTAGGGGCTTTTTTTTGAGTAAGTGAAATAAAATAATAAAAGCCCATCTTTTGACAGGCTTTCTTGTTCGGTCTTAAATCAATTTTTAATTAAAAAATTAACCGCAGTTCGCGTTGGTAATTTTTTTAGTTGCTGGATCAATGGTAACAGTGACACGGTTTGTACGATAATCCATTGTCATTGGCTGACCTGGAGCGACTCTACGTACAATTTCTGACTTGGTTTTTTGTTTGATTTGGTCATCAGTTAAGCCAGATTGACCCACTAATTTTTGAGCTTCTTCAGCTACACAGTTAGCTTGGTTGTCGCGGAATAATTTCCACTCTTCGACCACTTGACCATTTGGCAAATGACAGTAACCAACCTGACCATTTGCTTCATTTCTAATTTCTAATTTTCCACCTTGCTCAACACAATATTTGCTTGCTGGATTTGGTGAACCAATTTTTGGTGGAGTTGACTCTTTATGTTGTACTGCTGAGCAAGCTGTTAATGAAACAAGCGCTAATCCAAGAAAGATAGTTTTTTTCATAAATTTTACTTCTTACTAAAAAAGCTAAAGATATCAAAAAAACTCATGTTTTATATGCGTTGTTTACAATAAAAAACCTTCATAGAGAGTAACTTACAAAATAATGAATTATTCCAAGCGGTAAATTATGATGAACAAGATCAAGCAACAGATGTATGAGCTACGATCTTTCTAAAATACGTGCTCCAACGCCTTCTTGTCCCAATACGTCATCTGGGTTTCTTAAAGGACATTGTTCTAATGACAAGCATCCACAGCCAATACACCAATCCATCTCATCTCGCAGCCGCGTAAGCTTTTGAATACGATCATCCAAATTTTTCCGCCAGTCGAGAGATAACTCTTTCCATTGCTGCGCAGTTAATTTAGATCCCATTGGGTACTTGCTTAAAGCTTGTTTAATTTCCTCTAATGGAATACCAACCTTTTGCGCAATTTTAATGATTGCAATATAACGCAGCACAACTAAAGTAAAACGACGTTGGTTACCATTGGTTCTTATACTTTTAATCAAACCTTTAGATTCATAAAAATGAAGCGTTGAAACTGCAACACCACTACGTTTTGCAACTTCACCTACAGTCAACAAACGGCTTTGATTCGTTTCAGTCATTTCTATTAACCATAACTTTAGTTGAGGTTTTATAAAAGGATGCTGAAACTTTGTCAAATGAAGAGCTAAATTTAACAATTCAACAGCTCAGACTATTTATAGAAATTTTAAACAATGAGAAGAATTAAAAATATGATCTCATAAAATGTATAAAAAATAATCAAGCCGTTTAAATTAATACTGCATTTCAGATTGCATAAACAAAATACTATGGTCTAGTTTCACAGCCACAAATCCAAAACATATTGTAAACAAACGGCATGGGGGCACCCAGTGGATAGACTTTAGCCTCTTCTATTTTATATGTCTTTTTTCTTGATTCGATATGTAAAATATTATCGCAGCGTGCGATCACTGTTCCTTTTTTATATAGTTTTTTTCTTTCATTTTTTGCGTCGAATTTATATACCAAAAAGTAAACTTTTTCCCCTACCTCTATCTTTGAATGATTAACCATAATGTAACCATTACAATACTTACATTGCCAATCGTCCATATCTTAAAATATCACATACTCAAATTAAAAAAGTAGAATAACTGTTTTAGTATAAATTTAATAAAAATATAAATCTAAAAAAATATTTAAATTTAAAAAATAATACTTATTTGTGACATCTATCACACTAATCTTAGTTCAAAATATAAAAAATAAATATATAAAAGACAAATAGTTACAAAACTATAAAACCATCACCCTTTTCTATCTAATTGAGCTTTTTGACACATCAAATTAGCTTTTATAATATTGCATAAATATAATGTGTTTATTATTTCATAAAATAAAAATATAGATTAATTTATGTCTGAGTTAATATAATAAAATTAATAATTAAATATTTTCATCTTAAATTGAAAAAAATTCATTCCAATATTGATTTAAACAACTTAAAATACATAAAAATATATCTTAATTTTCAATGATGACTACTCAAAGACAAAAACTTGAACTGCCATTAGGACATAATAAATTATTACTCCATTCATGTTGCGCTCCCTGCTCTGGAGAAGTAATGGAAGCATTAATTGAGTCCAATATAAACTTTTCTATATTCTTTTATAATCCCAATATCCATCCAGTGAAAGAATATCTCATTCGCAAAGAGGAAAATATCCGCTTTGCTGAAAAACATAATATTCCATTTATTGATGCAGATTACGACACAGACAATTGGTTTGCCCGTGCGAAAGGTATGGAAAATGAACCTGAACGTGGTATTCGCTGTACCATGTGTTTTGATATGCGTTTTGAACGGACTGCTTTATATGCTTATGAACATGGGTTTAGTTTAATCAGTAGTTCTTTAGGAATTTCACGATGGAAAAATATGGCTCAAATCAACGATTGCGGGATTCGTGCCGCTGCACACTATCCTGAAATCCAGTACTGGGACTATAACTGGCGTAAAAATGGTGGCTCTAGCCGTATGATCGAAATTAGTAAACGTGAAGAATTTTATCAGCAAGAATATTGTGGTTGTGTATATTCTTTACGTGATACAAATCGCTGGCGCATGAGTAATGGCCGAGATCGTATTAAACTTGGTGTTAAATTTTATAGTAATGCTATGGAAGAAGATTAAAAAATCTCTATAGCGATTTAAAAATAAATATTTAATTATATTTATTTCGTTTTCTAAATTTTTTAACCCTAAATAAAAAGAGCCACATCTGGAGAATGTGGCTAAAAGGTGTACTTAGACGAGCTTTGATGTTTTTATAATAATTAAGCTAGCTTAAAATAATATTAATAAATTTTTAAATTTAAAATATTTTTTAACTTTAATTAATTTTCATAAAACTATTAAATTCCACTAAATATTTTACACGATACATTAAAAATAAAATGAGCCTATATTGCATATATAAGACTGAAAAATTTAACTATTTACTTTTTGAGGCTAAAAGCGAGTTTCTTAATATTTTCTATAATTTCCTCAGGTTGATGGGCAGCATAGCCTAACAAAACAGCAGCTTTTTTCGGCGCAAGTTGACAATATCGAGCCAAAGGCTGAATCGCTAAATCCAAAGCCGAACAATGAGCAATAAACTTTTGCTCAGTCCATGCGCCTTTTAACCAGCATATAAGATGAATGCCTGAGTCTGTGGGCTGAACATCAAGTATGTCTGAAAGGTGCTCATTAATCGCTTTAATTAATATCTGCTGACGCTCATAGCATGCTTTGCGAACTTTACGCACATGCCTAGCATAGTGACCTTGTTGTATAAATAGAGCTAAAGCAACCTGTTCTAAGTATGAACTTCGCACGTCTGTATAGTATTTAGCAGCACTAAAGGTTTCGATTAATGCTTCAGGTACTACCATGAACCCTAAGCGAAATTCAGGAAACATCATCTTGGTAAAAGTACCAGAGTAAATAACACGTTGCTGTTGATCTAAACCTTGTAGCGCTTGGATGGGGTGAGTGCCATAGCGGAATTCACTATTATAATCATCTTCAAAAATCCATTTTTCTGCTTTGTTCGCCCAATCTAATAAAGCAAAACGGCGAGCCAAACTCAAAGTTCCTCCTAAAGGAAACTGATGCGATGGTGCGGTATAAACAAGTTTGCTTTTTAAATAATGCTTGGTAATGTCTGCGACTTGCATGCCCTCTTCATCACTCTCGATTAAATTGACCTGAGCTCCAAAACTTCGAAAAATATTAAAAGCTGCATCATAACCCGGCTCATCTAGGCACACTTCATCATTTGTTTGAAGTAACGCATAGGCAGTCAAATGAATGGCCTGCTGTATTCCATTTACAATTATAATTTGCTGTTCATTACAATTCAGCCCACGGGTTGAGCGCACATATTCGCAAATTGCCTGACGTAAAGGTAAATAGCCACGAGGGTCATGAAATTGGCCCAGTTGATAATAAGATTGTCGCCAAGCTTGAGTTAATAGCTTTCCCCAAAGCTGATGTGGAAATAAATCTACACAACCTACCCCTACATGGAACATTTTTTTCTTTTGATTTGACCATGACTGCTCTCGCCATGAAGCCAATAATGCTTCCATATTCGGATTAATATTTAAGGCATGAGGCTTACTTGTTGTCGTTTTTTGGGGACTTTCTTGGATATGTATGAGTTGATCTGGTACAACTTCAGCAACGTAAGTCCCTGAACTCGGTTTAGTAAATAAATATCCTTCATCGAGCAAACGTTCAAGAGCCGCCAATACGGAATTTCTTGAAATCGACATCATGTCTGCTAAAGCACGACTTGAGGGTAATTTTATTCCAGCGGTGAGTCTTCCATCTAAAATAGCATCACGCAAAGCTGAATATAGTCCGTCTTTAATATGGCCCTTTGGCAAAATCAAATGAGGAAAAGGCGCAGAAATTGGAGCGGCCATAACAAAACTGGTACTGTATAAAATATCAAAAGTGTACCTTATAAAAATACCACTTTCAAAACTACACTTTAGTTCTCAATTTTCCATTACTTTTTTCCATTACTTTAAAAACAGAGGGTGCTTTTTATGCAAAATCAAGAGATTCAAATTGTCCCTGTTCAACCACAAGACTATGCTCAGTGGGAAAAATATTGGCTTGCCTATCAAAATTTTTATCAGGTTAATTTACCTCTTCAGGTCACAAAAATAACTTGGGAGCGTTTTTTCGATGCAAAAGAACCTATGTATTGTGCTGTTGCCAAACAAGGTGAGCATATTTTAGGAATTGTGCATTATGTTATTCATCGTTCAACATGGGCAGAGAATAATTACTGCTATTTAGAAGACATCTATGTTTCACCTGAAGCCCGTGGACAACACATTGGTAAGCAACTTATCGAATATGTTCAGAAGCAAGCCATTGAACAAAACTGCAACCGTTTATATTGGCATACACAAGAAACCAATCATACAGCTCAAAAACTCTATGACTGGATTGCACAAAAACCAGGCGTTATTGAATACCGTATGTCTTTAACCTAACAAGTAAAAACACCAAAAGCCTTAATTCTTTTGGTGTTTTATTCTAAAACTAGAATAGTATTTATTTACTTCTTGCTGCGAATAAGCTTACTTACCTTGTCATTCACAGTTAAACATTGGTTAAATGCTGCGAAACGTTTGAGCTCTTGATCTAACTCGAAAAAGAAATGTTCTTTATCTTTCACTGTTTTTTCTAAATGTAAGCTAATTACCTCTAACTCTTTCACACTCCGATGTGCTTTACAGTCAATTCGGCCTACTAACTCATCTTGATATAGGATCGGCAAGCAAAAATAACCAAATACGCGTTTGGCTGCTGGTACATAACATTCGATCCGATAATCAAACTCGAATAAAGAAGTTAAGCGGTCACGATGAATAAGCGAGTTATCAAAAGGCGAAAGTATTTTTAAACCAAAATCAGTAGTAAGCTTTTGTTCTATTGCAGCTACATCCACATATAGGGTTTGACCGTCGGCAAGTTTAACTGCTGATACAACACCAGCATCAACCTGCTCTTTTAGCACAACTCGCATAGTTTCTTTTAAATCATTTTTCTTTAAATGAACTAATTGCTTCCATGTGAAAGCCCCATGTGCTCGAAGCGTATTATTAAATAAATACTGCGCATATTCGTAAAGCGTAGGCATTGTTAAATCAATATCTTCAGGCAAGCAACGCTCAGTCAAATCATAGACTTTTTCCATACCGTTACGCTCACAAATCATCAGATCGCCCTGCATATATAACTGCTCAAAAGCACGGCGACCCGGACCTGTATTCCACCAATTCCCTAAACTTTTTTTATTTTTTTTGTCGATATCACGTAGTCGAATTTTACCTTCGGCACGAACACGCGCCAATATTTCATTCATCAGTTGTTGATCACCTCTATTAAAATATCGGCTTTCCCCATTCTTAACCGACATCATAGCAGGCAAAGCATAGCGATAATCTTTCATAGGAAGATAAGACGCCGCATGATACCAATATTCAAAAATCTGCCGCTCACGAACTAAACTATTTAAATGATTTAAATCATAGTCTGGCACTCGGCTCCACAATATATGATGATGAGCTCTCTATACAACCGATATGGTATCAATCTGTACATATCCTAAATGCTCAATCGCCTGTAAAGTTCCATCTACTCCTGTCGCAAATGGACTATTTTTTCCTAAGCCTTGTTTAAGTAAGGCAATTTTTTTCAAAGAAGATGTCATAAAAATCAAATATTGTTGTATTCATTTAAAATCTAAAAATTTAAGTATCATCCTATCACTATTCCTTAATGTTCTTGGCATGCAAATCGTATTTCTTTAGATGGATGGTATCCTCTAATCACATCATATTTTATAGGGGAATTTTGCGATAACTTTTAGGTGCCAGCCTTATCACCAAAGCCATCACGAGCACCACACAACATAAATGAAAAATCCATCCCGCTTTATAAGCACCCGTAAAATCATGTAATGCCGCTACGAACCAAGGTGGTATTGCCGCAAGTAAAAAACCACCACCTTGCATGAGTGCAGATAAAGCTCCTGCATTGCTAGGCTCTTCAAAATGGTCAAGCGCAACAATGAGTGTTAAAGCAAAACAGCCTCCCAAGCCAACGCCTAAACAAATTGCCCATAAAATAGAGGCAAGTTCAGGCACAAATACAAGTCCAGAAAACCCAGCAAATTGCATGAATAGAGTAAACCATAGCCATGGACGGCGATCTTTATACTGTCTAGCTAAAATAGGCAAAATTAGTGCCGATGCTGCTTGGCTTAAAGCAAGTAAAGCGAGCAATTTTCCACTTTGTCCACTACTCCAACCATGATCTTGAAATGAAGGTGCTAACCAAGCAACAACCGAAGAATAACCACCATTAACGAGTCCAAAGCACAGCATTAATAACCATGTTCTAGGTTTCTTAAGCAACATCTTTACAGGTGCTGGAAGTGTATTCGAACTTACGATAGAGGGTAAAAAAATAAATGTTGAGATTAATGCCAATACAGCTGGTATAGCAAAAAAAGCCAGTCCAACAGACCATAAACCCGTTATATTGGAGAGCACAGGCGCTAACCATGCGCCTAGTGCACCACCGCCCATAAGCATGGCTGAATAAAGACCCATCATCGGACCAATATATTGGCTGAACTCTCTTTTTATAATGCCAGGAAAAGCTGCTTGTATCAGCGCGACACCTAAACCAATCATGACTGCACTGGTAATTAAACCCTCAGCTGTAGGAAATAAAAATCTAAGTACGCATCCAATACAAATAGTCAGTAAGGAGCCCAAAACAACGCTACGTTCCCCAACCACGCTCTGGACGATTGGACCAACAAAGGCAATAACGCCCATCAACATCATGGGTAATAAAGTGAGTAAAGCTATTCCTTGTAGACTTAACCCAGTTCCTGCCCGAATACTGGAGACTAATGGACCAATACTCGTCATAAAAGGTCTTAAATTAAGTCCAACCAAAGCGACTGTTACGATGAGCATGGGACGGGCCAAGAAAGCTCCAGACTGCTTCATTACTCTGAGCCTGACTGATTAGTTTGATAATTGTGCCAAAGTACATAAAGATCGGTACGGTCTTCAAACCGAACGGGTACATATTCAATTTTCATAGTCTGCTCAGCAAATGGTTTTGCAAGATCAGCATATATTTCAGCTGTAGATAAACCAAAGGGTGTTCCGTCTTCATTAGAATACGCATAGTAAACTGCTTTGATACCTGCTAAACGCATTGCAGCCATACACATTGGGCATGGATGCCCACTTGCATACACCGAGCAGCCTTCTAAATTCACAGATCCTAAAACTTGACTAGCTGCACGAATTGCAAGTAATTCAGCGTGAGCCGTTGGATCATTGGTTGTCAAAATTTGATTTACACCCGAAGCAATTACTTGGCCATCTTTTACAATCACTGCGCCAAATGGTCTGCCCCCCTTTTCAATATTGTTATAGGCAAGTTCAATGGCTTGGCGTAAAAACATTTGATTTGCTTTCATTCATTATCCTCAACTACTTTGCGCCTGCTAAAAGAAGTAACTTTTCAATTTCACGGTATTCGCTTGAACATGCATGCTGTAGCAACGGTCGGATTGATCCATATAAGAAACTTAGGTATGAAAAATCTAAGTAAACTTTAAGAGCAGAACAATTTGGAACTAGAATAAGTGCACTTAAAAGTATTTGGAAATTAAATTATTTAATCGATTGTATTAAGATTATAAATACTTAAGCGTTCCGCTCTTTACCTAGTTGGTGATAATACTTATGTTTGACCCTCGTCTTCTTCGTGCATTCGTGACTATTTTCGAAAGTGGCAGTTTTACCGCCGCTGCTGATAAGTTACATCTGACACAATCAACGATTAGTCAGCAGTTGGCACGTCTTGAAGAATCTGTTGGCCATTCACTTATTGATCGCACATCACGACCTTTACAATTGACTGCCTCAGGTGAATATTTAATTGGTTATGCTCAAAGGATTTTGACACTTCAACAAGAAGCAGAAGCTGTTTTAAAAGATCCAGCAGGTAGTATTCCTATTCGGATTGGCTTACCAGAAGATATGATGAGTACCGCTATGGCTGAAATTTTCGGCATGTTCGCACAAGCCCATCGGTCTATTCGCTTAGATGTTACTTCTGGCCTAAGCCGTAACCTAACAGAGCGTTATCGAAATGGTGAGCTGGATATTATTATTGTAAAAGAAGCAGCTGCTAGTGCTGATTGTTATGCATCTTTTCCAGAAGAAATGGCATGGTTTGAAAGTGAAAATACAACTACACCAATGTCCGATCCAATTCGTTTAGTGACTTTCCCCCAAGGAGGACTTTATCGAGATGAAATGTTTGAAACTTTAGAACGTGAACGGAGACGTTGGTATATTGCTTTTACAGGCAGTAGTTTAGAAAGTGTTTTAGTGAGTGTTGAAACAGGTTTGGGAATATCTTTACTTCCCGTAAGTACCACTAAAGGTCGTCGTGTACGTAAATATAGGTCGTTAGGCGAAGCTTCACCTATGGTAGTTTCAATTTACACATGGGAAAAAGCTGGGTTGATTTCCCAGCTTGCTGATAAGATGACTACTGTATTGCACGATCGTTTCCGATCACTCTCTTAAGCTTTTAACTTATTTCATTTAAGCTTTCAGCAATTAATTTTTCCGCCATTTCCTGAGTTTTCTTCAGACCTGGCATTCTATACTCCGTATGACCATAGTCTTGTATAGATTTCCAGCGACCACCCCATGTCAGTCCAACTGACTCTGCAACTTGCCCATACAGTCGATACCCCTGCATAGCCCATGGATCACGTTCAGAAATAACAACTTTACCATTTCGTTTAAATGCTACATCTGCCGCTAAACCAAATTGATGGTAACTTTGATACCCTTTTGCCTTGGTTGTATTCGGGTTGCCTGCCAACATATTTTGGCGTCCTGGACTGCGATAGCCTTCAAGCAAAACAAGCTCATAACCATATTGCTCTTTCATAATTTTAAAGACCATAAGCAAACGCTGCTTATAACGTGGATTCATTTTGTCCCACTTACGATTGACCATATTGGTATCTAAAATTGAACGGCCATCGAAACTTGCTTTATCAATAGGTGAAGAATTAATCGCGCCACTGTCTTGAGAAGCATACTGCTGCTCTAATTGCGTCGCTTCAACAATTGCCGCTTCAATCAGACCTTCATCAACTTCAGGCGGTGGTGATAAGATTTCTCCATTTAATAACGCGTAAATTTGCGGGTCAGTTTTTTTCAAATATTCGGCTTCAATCCGAGTTGAGCTAATCGGGCGAGTAAAAGCAAAAACTAAAATACTGGCAAATAAGAAAAATCCTGCAATTACAATCCACCATTGTTGCAAATGCCAATGAGATTGTAATTTTTCAGGTGCGGCTGCCTGATTCATAGTTTGGGCAAATTGCCTAACCTGATTCAGTTGCCGACGTCCCTGAGGTAATAACGATAGAACAAATGTTCTACCCTTACTTCTGAGTTCATAAGACATTAAAAAAGCCAGCCCTATAGCAAGGCAGGCAAAACAAAAGAAAATTAGAAAAATCATCATGAATTTACTAATTCACCGCAAACGGACTGCGAGTCACTTTGATATCAACCGATGCTTTTGGTGCTTCCACCTCAGCTTCTGGCTCAGCTGGAGCTTTCTTAGCCTCCGCAGGTTTAGCTTGAACTACCTTAGGTTGAGCGATAGGTTTTTGCTGAGCTGGCTGTATGGGGTGAGTGGGTTTAGCCACAACTTGTTGCTTAGGTGCTACCCGTTCCCCCGTTAGCTGGGCATCAAAAGGTGAAACACGTTGCTGAGTTGCTGGAGCGGCATTTTTATGAGGAGCAGGTTTAAAAATACCACTCAGTTCATTTTCTTTAGGCTGCTCAAAACCATCATGGCTCATTGGATCTGCTTGCTCTTGCTGATCAGCTGCAACTTGCCCATGTGCAGAGGAGTTCGTCATTAATACTTGATCATGTTCCTGATCTTGATTTGACTTATTCTCAACAGTTGTAGGATCTGACGAATACGGTTGAGACAAGAACAGGAAGAGTGAGATGCTTACAAACACCCCGGCAATAATACCAATGATGATATAGATTACTGGTGATCTCGACTTTTTTTTATTCGATTGCAAAACTCGAATAGAAGTTGGTTTTTCCTGAGCCATTTCGTTCCATCATCACGGTAAATAAATTGTAATATGTGCCTGCTCTTGTGGGGCAGAAATCACATTTTGATAGGTAGATAATGCTTTATCATTTTGATTATTGAGCATAAATCTTAAACCCGCGAAGGTAAGCAATGCAAAAATCAACAAGAAAATCAAAATCCAGAAAAAAGGTAATTCGCGATGAATAATATTTCGTATCTGATCGGGAATTGCCGAGAACGGCGAAAAAGCAACTTTTTTACCTTTTAAATAATCAATTTCGTCGCCTACTCGTGCAACCAAATGATTTAAGCTTTCGATAGATTCAATTCGATATTTACCTTGAAAACCTAATAATAGGCAGTAATGAAATACTTCAAGAGCCGCTAAACGATCTTTTCCACGGCTTCTCAACTGTTCTAATATTTCAAAGAACTGATAACCCGCCAATTGAGAACCAAATAAGCTCAATTGCAAAGGACTAATTAACCAAGCATTTTGCAAATTAAAATAGCTTGGGTCTTGTTGGGTCACGATTGTTTCATCAAGCAGCGCACAAAATGCATATTTAGCATCATGAATATCATCTGCTGAAAACTGCAACTTTTTAGCCTGTTGCTCAAACCGATTAAGCAAATCTAAAATTTTTTCACGAAACCGCTGTGGGTCAGCTGGTACATACTGATTTCGAATCAAAAAGATTAAATAAAAACCATCGTGCAATAAATCGATCAGATTAATCGCCTGAAGTTTTGCTTGGGACTGACTATTATTGTTTCCTCCAGTCCCGATTTGCCCGTCATCAAATAAAGAAGGAGCACCTGTAGATTGTGACATTTTTCTCTCCTTTATCTTTAAGCGTTCATGACCGCAATCAGCTCAATACTGATATCTTGGAAGCCAGCTGGAACGTAAATACAAATCGTCTCCGAATCCAACATGCGCTGATAGAGTTCATGATGTGGCTCGATTTCGAAATAACTCACGCCAGAACGTACCGGAATAGCCGTTGGAACTTGAATTAAGTGGTGTAATGGAATGGCCGGCAATGCTGCAACAACACGCTGCTCAACATCCAGCGTACTACCGATTTTAAATCGTAGAGGTACAATCTGAATCAACTCGTGAGTCTGCATTGCACTACTTGATACGGCTATATAAAGTCTAGTGTCACGAGTAATCTTATCTGTCTCAAGACTTCCCACCCAATATGAAGGTCGAATTTCTTTAAGTGCAATACTGATGTAACGACTAGAAATAATGGTGTCTAATAAATCACGCAAAATGGTGTCGAGCTGAGTAAAGCTTTCTTGCAAATTATGATGTTTATATGCAGGTAACTGATCGACTTCATAAGCTGTCGAAAAAGTTAATAATGAGCCTGCTAAACGCAATAATTCAAAAAACAATCGTTCTGGATGAATTTGCGGATATTGTAAGAAATGGTTCAGACCAGCATGTGCAGTATTTAAAGCATTGACCAACCAAAACGAAACGATATCACCTGAACGGAATTCAATTAATTTCTGTTCATTTTCTCGGTTGTTGGTTTGAATGGTTTTAATTTTTGCCTTAATAACATTCAATGTTCTTTTTAAATTCGAAACCAATGTTTCAGATGCATCGACATGCAAAATAGGTGGAATAAATTTGCGATCAATTTCAAAAGCACCTGAACTCTGACGTTTGATTTTACCTATTGGCAAATAGAGGAAACCATCCAGATTATGATCAGGATTGCTGTTTGCATCTAATAATTTAAACACAGCTCGACGACGTAACAAGCTGATATCTGCTTCTGTCGCATTTGTGAAAAGATCGTGAGTCTCCACAAGATGCGATTGGTAACGTCCCTTCTGTGACTGGTTTTGATCGATTAAATTTTGTTTATTGGCTTGTAGTAGTGGTAATGCCAAATAAATGACCATCTCACCACGTAAATTAAGCTCATCAAGCAAAATTGGTTCAGGTAGTAAGTCATAAGCCGGTGCTTGGTATATTTCACCATCTTGCCAAATCATTTCTACCGACTCAAGCGCAAGAATATGTGTACTAAGCTGTGCTTCATCAAAACTAAGTTTTTGAACACCATATGAAAATGGCACAACAGCGCGGACGGTGTGATTTAAACGTTGTTCATGATAAGTATCTTGAATTTGGAAATGTTGAGGTCTTAAAAATAAACCTTCGCCCCACAGGACTTTTTCAGCTTTAAACATATGTCTTTACCAATCTTTATTCGTATTCATTTTTAGGCTGTACACCTAACATTTCCTGAACCATTTGTAATGGATTTTCATCTTTAATGACTTGTGCCAACCATTCATGTAATGGCATTTGACTCCATTTAATAGTCTTTTGAAGCATATAACTCACAGGACTATGTGGCTCATTGGCCTGAAAATAATCGGCTATTTCTTGTAGCACTTTCATTGCTTGCTCACGGTTAGCCAAGTGAGTTTGTGCTTGAGGCTGAAACATAGGCTGTTCTGATACGATTTGTTGTACAGGCACTTGATTTTCCATAGATGGAGTCGTGATCACAGCGGCCTGTTCTTGGGTTTGGGCAAGCCCAGTACCAAAAGCCTCTGCTTTATAAATCTTGCGTAAAGTGCTGTGAATTGTTTCAAATGCAGAATCAATTGCAGCAAAACTTGGTGCATCTAATCCCATTAAGTGATCAAGCGTCTGTTTTAAGACATTCCACTCAGTTAAAACTGAAGTAAATTCTTGATAATTTGAATATTGAAAGGTTTTAGACGTATTAAAGATCGCTTGATCAAATTGTTCCAATTCAGATGGGCCTGATTGGCTGTCGTACTCTTCAGTTTGCTTACGACGAATGTTCTCGTGATATAGAAAATTATCGTAATCAAGCAAATTGTAATAAGGCACTGCGCTAGTTAAAGAGACTTTCTTCAACAAACCAGGCAACTGATTAATTAAACCTTGTAATAAACCAATGCGTTGGTCCAAATCATCATCTTCAATAATCGGATGAATATCCTGCCAGTATTGGTTCAGCATGGTATGGGTTAACGTTAAACCCTTTACCATACCTTCAAAACCATTTAGATGAGTCCAGGCTTCTATTAACCATGTTAATAGACGGATATCTTTGGTTTTTTCTGTGAGCAAAGTACTTACACTCTTTGCAACAAAATCCCAATCTGCCTGTTTCCGCTCAGCAACCCAATCCCCCTGATCTAATAGTAGATCATCCTCTGTTCTCGCTTTCTTTATTTCGTGAAATTCATTAGAAAATGAATAATCCTCTCCACAAAGTAAGCTGTCATTAATGGGTTTAAGTAGTTCAGAAATATCAATACTCATCTAATTTTGGCTCTATTAATTTTAAACTTCTGATTTCAACTTTTTACTAGTCCGTTTTTTAGCAGGCTTTGCCACCGAATCTAATAAATATTGGATTTCATCATCTTTCGCATCAATCATGATCACTTTCGGCAATTTTTGATCTGCTAACGCCACTAAAATCTCAGTTGCCAAAGCAGGTAAAACTGTCGAATTTAAGATGTTATCGACATTACGGGCGCCACTATCCACTTCAGTACAACGGCTGAGTAGCAACTCGACCAAGTCATCTGAATATTGGACTTCTGTTCCATATTGTTTTTCAATTCGAGCGGTAATTTTGCCCAATTTATGTTTAATAATTCGAACCAATAAATCGTCATGCAACGGGAAATATGGCACAACTCTCATACGCCCTAAAAAGGCTGGTTTAAATTGTTTATATAAACTTGGTTTTAAATGTTCGATTAATTCTTCTGCTGTAGGCCACTCTTCAACAGGCTGATTTAAACACGCCTGCATAATTGCACTAGAACCTGCATTTGAAGTTAATAAAATTGTCGTGTTTTTAAAATCAATAACGCGACCTTCACCATCTTCTAAAGTACCTTTATCAAATACTTGGTAGAACAGCTCTTGTACATCACTATGTGCTTTTTCAATTTCGTCGAGTAGTACAACACTATAAGGATTACGGCGCACTGCTTCGGTTAACACACCGCCTTGACCATAGCCCACATATCCTGGAGGTGCACCTTTAAGTGAAGATACCGTATGCGCTTCTTGATATTCAGACATATTAATCGTGATTAAATGCTGTTCACCGCCATACAGCTCATTTGCTAAGGTGATTGCAGTTTCAGTTTTACCTACCCCGCTAGGTCCAACTAAAAGGAATACACCTTGAGGTTTATTCGGATCTTCTAATTTAGCTTTTGATGTTTTAATACCTTGAACCAATTGTGTAAGTGCATAATCTTGGCCCATTACACGCTCGCCCAATTTATCTTCAAGCGTTAAGATTTGCTTAATTTCATCATTTACCATTTTCCCAACAGGAATACCGGTCCAATCAGAAATAATTTCATTAATAATTTGAGAATTTACACGCTCAAAAACTAATGGCTGTTGGCCTTGAAGATCAGCAAGGTCTTTGCGCATTAAATTAATCTGATCATAGGCTTCAGACTCATTAGAATGACTCTGCGCTTCTAATTCCTGGATTTTACGAACTAGCTCTAATTCTTTTTGCCATTGTTCCTGAGTCTCTTGAATTTCATTTTGTAAAAACTCTAAATGATTTTTCAGGTTCTCTAATCGTTCATGATGTATTGGAATCTGACGATGTTCATTTTCCAAAATCTGTTGCTCAAGCTTTAAGTTATGTTCTTGTGCCTTCAATTGATCAAGTTTGACTGGCTGTGCATTTTGGGTCAAAGCTACGCGTGCTGCCGCAGTATCTAGAACACTCACTGCTTTATCCGGAAGTTGACGACCACTGATATAGCGATGAGAAGCATGTACAGCTGTGATAATTGCTTCATCATCAATTTGTAAATTAAAGTGCTTCTGCATTACTGGAATCATTGCACGCAGCATATCAACAGCAACTTCTTCGGTCGGCTCTTCAACCTTTACGACCTGAAAACGGCGGCTTAAGGCAGCATCTTTTTCAAAATACTGTTTATATTCAGCCCATGTTGTTGCAGCAATCGTTCGTAGCTCACCACGTGCAAGAGCAGGTTTTAAAAGGTTAGCAGCATCATTTTGTCCTGCTTGGCCACCTGCACCAATAAGTGTGTGTGCTTCATCAATAAATAAAATAATAGGATGAGCCGAAGCCTGAACTTCTTGAATCACTTGTTTTAAACGATTTTCAAACTCACCTTTAACACTTGCACCTGCTTGTAAAAGGCCCATATCTAAAACATGCAAATGTACATTTTTTAAAGCTTCAGGCACTAAACCTTGAGCAATTTTTAAAGCTAGCCCTTCAACTACAGCTGTTTTACCTACACCTGGTTCGCCAGTTAAGATCGGGTTGTTTTGACGTCTACGCATTAAAATATCGAGCATTAAACGAATTTCAAATTCGCGCCCAATAACAGGATCAATTCCACCATTCTTCGCTTTTTCAGTTAAATTAATCGTATATTGATCTAAAGCTGGTGTTTTTTGAGTTTTTACAGTTGGAGTAGCGACTTGTTCTAGCTCATCTTCTTCTTGTGAAGAGGTTTTAGTTTCTTCTTGTTGTTCTACGCTCTTTTCACAAATCTCAAGAAACTTATGTTTCATTGAATCTATAGGTAAAAGATCAAATAAACTCGAAGCTCTTGTTGCAATTTGATATAAATCTGGTGCAGTTAATAATGCAACCAATAAATGACCACTACGAATAACAGGGTTTTGTTCCGCTGAAGCCAGTAACCAAGCTTGCTCAAATAAACGCACAATTGATTTGGCAAAAATTGGAGTCCGTGTATTCCCTTTTGGTAATTGAGAGATTGTCTCTTTTAAATCATCTGCCAAAGCGTCAGCTGAGATTTTATATTTTTTTAATAAAATTTTTAAATCATTTTCTAAAGGCTGATTAAGTAGCTCTAAAAATAAATGTTCAATTTCAATTTCGTAGTTTTGCTGAAGAACACAAGCATTAGCTGATTTTTCTAAAGCAGTGCGCGCAACTGTAGAAAGTTTTGTAATTAAAATTTTTAAACTACTCATCATTACTCTCAATATTTTTAAATAATTTAATACTTAAAATCATAATGCCCGTATATTACCAAAATTTAGCTTTATCCGACAAATAACCTAGCATCATAATCATTAATATGATTTGTTCGATTTCTTATCTATATAAAAAATCTAATATCATTAAGAACATTTAATTAGTACATATATCTTTTCAAGTTAATAGTTTAAGTGAAAAGATATATCCTCTGCTATCCTTGATTAACCAAACTTTGTTTCGGTAATAATTTACAACCACAAGATAATGAATCATTTACTCTTGCTGCTGATTTTCCCATAACCTGCATATTTGGATCTCCAGAAACAATCGTAGAAACCGTTTTATGCGCCGGACAAGTTGCTTTATCACCTACACATGCAATTGCAATTCCATCTATTAAAAATGCACTATTACCAGAAATGACTTGCCCTCCACCTGTCGTTGGGCAACCAATCGTAATATAAGGGCTAGCCATATTCTTCTCCTTATGTTTATAAAACGGTGAACTCAATTCGACGGTTTTTCTTTCTTCCTTCTGGAGAGGTATTATCCGCTACAGGTTTAGTCGAACCTAATCCTTCTGCAGATAAATGATCAGCAGGAATGTTTTTACTCACCAAATAATTTTTAACTGCTAATGCACGGTCTTGACTGAGTTTTAAGTTTTTAGTCGCATCTCCAGAACTATCGGTATGTCCTACAATTTTGACTTTTTTACCGCCAACTTTATTTAAAGCAACCGCCATTTCATCTAGAATTTTTTGGCCAGCATCTGTGAGCACGGCACTACCAGATTCAAATTCAATAATTCGATTTTTTAAAGCATCATCAATGACTTTCTGCTCTGCCTGATTTACAGAAAGCTGTGAAAATAATTGATATGGTGGCTGTACTAAACCTTGAAATATCTGAATAGTTGGCTGTATTTCTGTAGGGTTTAGCATTTTGCCAGTCAGTTCAAATTGCGTGCCGTTAACACTTAACTTGCCCTGAGAAACTTTTTTAAGGTCTGGTGTAATCACTCTTGTTACAGAGTCACTCCAGCCATTTGGAGCTGCTACTGGTCGAACTTGTATCTTATCTACCACTTGGTCTGCACCATAAACAGACTGCATTTTCATTAAAATGGCCTGTTTACTCGCTTCATTTGGCACGACACCTTCAACAACAATTGGCTGTGCTAAAGCATAATTTGCAATCGCATAAATAAAACAGCCTTTTATTAATTGTGAAAGTTTAATTTGATATTTTTGATTCATTGTTATTCACCCAAAAAAGTCTGTCTAAATAGTTTTAAACCTTGATTTAAACTTAATTGGCGTTGACATAAAGATTGTTCTAACGTAGCTAAACCAGCATTTTGTTCCAAATAAGTATCAATCCATTGAGCTTCTATTAAAGAAACCCAATGTTTACTATCCATATTCTGAGTAAAAATATCGCTAAGAGCTAAAATATCCGCACCCTGAAAACCAAAGAATAATACTGGCTGCTCTCGGTGTAACAATCCAATCAAGACTTCAGTATTATGTTGTTTTAAAAAACGACAAATGATACTGACCCAGAATGCTGCTATTTCATAACAATAAGCAGGATTGTTAATCGGCAAAATCAGCACTTTATTTAAGCGACTGGTTCCATTTTGTAAAATTGGCTGCAGTAATAATCCCAGCCCAATCATACTTTGAGCTAATTCATAAATACTCAGCTTCATTAACTGAGCAAACGAATGCATTGTATGGTTTTCATAAAAACCGACACATTCACGTTCAGATAAAACTTGAATTTGATTTGGTAAATGATTGAGCTTACCAAATAATAAATCAGAATCTTTAATACCTCTTAAAGCACGATTATTTTGAAATAAATCGACTAAAACATGCTTATAACTATAAGGTGCATATAATAAATTTTCGTATGGTAAATCAATCTCAAGTAAATGACTGAGTACCATTGGAAAAGCTCGACCTGAACTGTCTTCGCTCGCCAATAAATTTGCAGCTAAAAACATATTCTCTTGTGGATTTGCAATAAAGAAGTCCAATGGAGGCAACGTACCATATGCCTCTTTGAACGTAGTCGATTGCATTGCATATTCCAGCGCTTCTGTAATCCACTGGTCAAGCATCTGTATTAAGGCATATTGACCCTTTGTTTTTAAGAAATCACCGCGTGCCGGACTTTTCCCATAATACAGAGGAGTTGTTTTTAATGTATGCATTAGACCTCCTCCTTTAATGTTGAGGTTATTTTCCCTGTCATGGCTTAACTCCCGCAGCAGGTTGAGTTGCAGCAGGTTGTGTTAGTGCAGCAACTGGATTGGCAGGTTTCGCAGGAGCAGCTGCCTGAGCTGGTGCTTGCTGCGCCGATACAACACGGGCAGCTTTATCAGCAGTAACTTTGTCAACCAATTGCATACCAGAGTAACCGCGACTTGAACCAATACTGCCTGAGTTACTACTAATAAGACGGAAGTTCATTTTCACAAACAATGATGGATCCGTCTTACTGCGCCAAAGCATTTCGAAACCGCCGTTCTGCTCTTTACGCTGTGCACTATCAATTAAGCGGTTAATACCATATTCACCTGGTTCATCAAAAATCGTATGCGTTTGACCTTGTAAATCTACAGCTGTAATACGCGCACCAGGAATACTGCCTTGATTTGGCCAAATAAAGTTAACCCATTGCTGTACACCATTTTCATAAGTCATACGCTGACCATCAATATCAACGGTATATGAAAGCAACTGCGGGTTTTGAATTGGGTAGAACTGGAAGTTAGACTGATTCGTTGCCGGAGCCGCTGGTGCCTGACTATTTAATTCCCCAGTTGCCATACCATTTGTAGGTGCAACATAGCGCTGGAAATTCATCACAAATTGCGGGTTTAAACTAATACCCAAATCTTTCCATGTTTTTGAAGTTAAGGTATAGCCGCGACGAATAACAAATGGGTCTAAGCTCTCTTTAACAAAACGGGAAATGCTACCGTTTTCACCAAGAATTTGACCAATTTCACTACTTGTTGCTTGTAAAGAAGCGGATGAGTTAAATGGATATTTCTTAGCAAGATTTGTAGTAAATGGCTGGTACGCTTGCATAACCCAAAGTTTATTAATTTCATCTTGGGTAGGCGTAATTAAACTTTCAAAGGCTTGTGTAAGAGGACTCACCACTAATTTTTGTAAAAGTTGCTGATCAATTTCACTGAAACCAACCGCCATTTTTTCATCTACAATTTTTTGAGTCTGATTAAATACCGATGTCTGCTCATTTAGGGTTTGCTTAACCAATGTCATTGCACTTGGTCCAACCTCACCCGCATTTTTAAGTTCATTAAACTTACTACGTACCAAAGCAAGATTCGTCATATATTCATCAAGTAAAGATTTACCTTGTTGATCATCACGCTTACGAACCAACTGATAGAACATTTGATATTCTTGAGAAATAGCACCTTGAGCATTAGTAGCTGCTTGATTTGCTAATTGTTTATCATCACGGTTTAAGACTTTACGTTTAAACCAAGCAACAAATCCTTTTTGAGGAGCAGCTAACTCCGCTTGAACAACTGGATTGTCCCAATTTGTTTCAATAGCTACACGTTCAATAAGAGTACGAATTGGTGAATTTTGTGGCTCACCTAATACATCAATATTTTTAACTTGCTGAGCAAACTGAGTTGCTTTTGCATAGTGAATACCACTTAAGAATTTTCTCCACTCTGCAATATATTCTTGTTTATACAATGCAGTAAGCTGCTTTCTAATTTGCTCTGGACTACCCGAGAAAGTTAAGTCATCAGATTGACGGCTATTAAGCACCCAGTCTTTACTATCTGTAGGCTTATCGGCTGCTTCCTCAATGGCTTTTTCTACATAGTCATTCCAAGCTTTTTGAGTAAATACACCTGGTAATGCATAGCTGCCCAATACAACATTTTTATTTGCCTCACCAACAATTTGACTTACTGTCAAAGCTGGGAAGCGAACAGCAGCACGCATTTTAATTTCGTTATAAACACGGTCACGTGCTGGCATACCTCTAATCACAGAGAGCAATACTTGACGTGTCTGATCAACTAATTGAGAGTCAGCATCCAAAATTGGGAACTGCTTGTCATTTGCTAATGTCATTGCATACGACAAAATCTGTTCAGCTTCCTGAATCATATCTGCACGTGGCATTTGCCCTTTATTGGCATCCAGCCAAGAACGCCAGAAACGCGTTACCTGATCGCTTAAGTGACTTGCATCCATATATTGTGGATTACTCATCATCAAATATGCTTTTAACGCATTATAAGCATCTTGTGGATTGGTATCTGACGGCTCTAAATATTGCTGAGTTTGAGCAGTTTGCTTAATCTCAACGTTGGTATGATTTGCTTTTAAAGTCGCTTCGTTATTTTTTACACGTTGCAAATACTGAGCAATATTTTGCTGAGTAGGTGTTAAAACAATTTGTTTAACGCCTTTTAAATATTCAGCTTTTAATTTTTCACGTAACTCATTGCCTTGATATAAACCAAAACTAAATTTTAGAGGTCTATTTTCATCAAACTCGTCTAATTGCTGTAGACGTCTTTGTAAAATCAGTAGGGCTTCCAATTGAGTTGATAATTGTTGGCTTGAACCCTTCTCTAACTGAACAACTTTATTTAAATCAGCTTGAACTTCAGAAATAAGCTGTTGGTTATTGCGATACGACCAAACCCATACACCCAGAATAATTGAAACACCCGCTAAAGCACCGATAAATGCAATGTAGCGTTGACGTTTTCTGCTTGTATTAACATGCTGTTTAACTAAATCTTTATCTTTTAAAATGACTTCTGAAAATAAGCCTTTTAAGAAATAACCATGGTTAGGCGTTGTTTTTAATTGATCTCTTACTTCATTTTGTGCAATTTGAGAAAGCTGAAATTCTTGTGCAATTTGCTCAGTCATTGGACTTTCTATTACACCTTCTTGCAAGGCACTTGTGAAATAGAAACCACGGAAAACTGGCTGAAACTGGTAAGGATTGTCTTCAAACAATGTAGCAATAAAACTTTTGAGTGCAGGTTTTAATGTTTTAAATTCTAATGGGAAAGTCATCACACTCGGTGAGATATTTTGAGAATGTCGACGACTAAGGTGAGTCGAACTTACCCCTTTTAAACCATCATAAAGAATAGTGTAATGTTTCTCAAAAAGATCTACCGCATTATGAGAAGAGTTTTGCTCATATGGCAGTGTTGCACCCCATGCCTGATTATATTCTTGTACTTCATAGAATTCGAAAAACTCGGTAAAACCCGCAATCAAATCCATTTTTGAAAAGACTAAATAAACAGGCACTACAACTTCTAAACGCTCAGTTAAATCTTGAATACGAGCACGTAAATTTTTAGCGAGCTTCAATGAATGTTCAGGACTTTGGCTCACCAGTTCAGCAATACTTACAATAAGAATTAAGCCATTTACTGGAGCTTTAGAACGGTTTTTCTTTAATATATTTAAAAAACCTAACCACTCTGAATGATCTTCGCTATATACCGAATAACGACCAGCCGTATCTAATAAAATACCCTCTGTAGAAAAGAACCAGTCACAATTACGGGTACCACTTAAGCCAGCCGAAACCATTTTTTGATGGGTTTCTTCAAAAGGGAACTTTAAACCAGAATTATAGATCGCAGAACTTTTACCAGCGGCTGGGTTACCAATAACCATATACCACGGCAATTCATATAGTGCTGCATTACCCTTCTTATCGCCTAACTTTGACTTACGAATCAATTGAATAGATTCTTTCATTTGTTGGCTGATAAGTTGCAGTTCTTCTTTATCTTTATTTTTGCCGTACTCTGCTTGAGTATCTTTTTCAATCGCTTCAGCAAGCTCTTCACCTTGAACCGCATGCTTCTTGCGCTGAATTAGCCAATAAATTCCATAAACAATGAGCCCTAAAGCATATGCAGATGCTAAAGCCCAAAATATATGGCGAGGAATTGAAGTATAGGAAGACATCAATGCCACGAACAATGACAAGGCGATAATTGCTTTAGGATTCGTGATGTACTGCCACAAGTAGCCTAAAATTGTATGCATTCTATTCTCGTTCTAAGTTCAAAGTTTAAATTAGCTATTCAACACCATCGCATCATCTTCTGAATTTTCAGTGACACTCTGCACAAAGGAATGTGCTGACACCGTATTTTCTCCAAAGACAAAAGGAACGATATGTTCAGGAAAATGCATACTGAGCATAAAGCCATAAATATCAACTAAATGCTGGGTATGCCCCAATGAAGATTTCACATAAATAAAGTGATGTGGTTCAACAGAAGTTTGTGTAAATTGCTGCTGCAAATGCTTCGCTGCTTTTATATCTGTCTGGTCTGAAAGAATAAGTACATATGGCTCTTCCCCTGCGTACTGCGGTAATTCATTTAAGTTCAGCGTATTAAGAACTTTTGCTGTTTTTTCTTGACCAATCACAATTTTTAAATTTTTAGCGGGTTCAAGTTCTTCAATTTTTAAAGAGGGATCTGCAATAAGGCAGCTTGCCGCGAACTCCGCCGGAATATAGTCCTTAACCATCCAAGACTTTTCATCAATCAGGTCTTGATCTATTTCTGAATCAACAGCAAGCACGAGAAAAACTTCATGCTCTTTCTTTTGAATACGTTTTAATAAATGAATAAATTCTTGATAAGCCACACGCTCTCCCAAAAAGTGATATTCGATATGAACTTTTTGGGAAATAATGCCAATTTCAGTAAAGAATTCTAAAATCAAATCATTACTTTGCTCATCATTCCATATATGCAATAAATCCTCTGGAAGAAGAATGTGTAAATTCAGTCGATTTAAACGATGAACTTCAACTACAGGTGTTTCTGTATCTTCATATTCAGAATTTGGATCAACCCATGCAGGATGCATGTGATATTCACGGATCTGATGAGATTCATAAAATAAAATTGAACGCTTTAAATGTTCAGCCAAGTGATACAAATTCTCTATGTTTTGTTCTAATTGCTGTCTTATTAAAGACATAATACGAACTTGTCTTGGTGAAGCTGCGTATTGAAAATCCTCTTCACTCGACTCAGCTAAATCTTTAATTCGATAAGATAAAAGAGGTAATCCATAAGAATTTAACAACTCATCATCAAGTTCGGGGCTTTTAAAATCTTGTATTTCTTCAATAATCGTTTCATTCTCACCTAACGCATGTATAGCGAAAGCAGAGTAAATATGAAAATCTAGCTGTTCTAAAGGCTGATCAGTTGTAGTCTGTTGTTTTTGACTATCATCATCTTGACTTTGATTTGCAGCTTTCTCTTTCTTTTCTTTATAGCTTTTATAAGCGCTATAAATCAGCCAAGGCGATAAAATCGCCAGTGTAATGATTGCCGGTAACAAAAGAAAATAAAGGAAAAAATCTCCTTTATCAGGGTTATATTGAACATCACGCCAGTAGAAAATAATCAATCCACTAACAATTGTAAAAATAGCGATGAATGAGAGTAATATTTTTTTAATCATATTTGCTCTCCAATAAGACTATAACATGTTTCATGGCTATGTGTACTAGGCTTGCGAGACATTAAAAAAGCACCTTGCCCTAAGCCACTTTCTTGGCTTTGAGTTAGGCGAACAGGTTGTATTTCCGACTCATCCAGTATCAATCTTAAATCGATTGATAGAGTCGGACTGCACCATGTTTCTACGATTTTTTTGAGCTTTAAACTAAGCTCTTGATGAGGTAAAAACTTTAAATATTGCTGACGCTTAAGCGGGCCAATCTGAATCTCAATTTTTCCATCAATTTGTTGAATCGTTTCTCCACAAAACGTATTTATACCAAGTAAGCTAGGCTGGCTTCCGCCCAAAGTTGTTAACTGATCACTTGCCAACTTAAATGATTCTTGTATGAACTCTTTAATTGTAATGTCATGCTTAAATATACAACTCAACATTGTTTTCAAAGCATGAACGGTATTATTCTGCCCCTGCATTAAGCCTGAAAATTCGGCAAAATATTCATCTAAATCTTGTTGTTGATGTTGTGATCGAACATAACCATTTAAAGCATGCAGAATATCCAGATAATCATTTTTATTTTCTATTTCATATCGCACAGGCAAGTGATAAGTAATACTTGACTCGACATACTGACTCGTTAACTTGTGATTAAATAAACTCAGAAACTCTTTAGTTTCAGCTCGTTGCTGCCGTGGAGCCTGCTTAATTTTATTTGTATAGGTATAAGGTAACGCACCTTGTATACCGGTAAGACCAACGATCAAGTTTGTTAAATGAACACGCTCATCTACTAATTCTAAACTTTCAATTTCAGTAGCCGGAAAGTTTAAGTTAAATGAGGTCTCAAACTTAAAATGATCAGTCCACGACGAAAAAGCATCATTAGCTGGGCTATGACGCAATAACCGTGTTGCTTGAATAAATTCAAAAGATTTAGGGCGTTGAAATAACTCAGCCGTTATAGAAGAGTCTTGCCACCAACGTTCTGACTGCATTGGTATAACTCCTGCTGAGATGAATAATCCTTAACCACCAAATCAACAAAACTATTAATTTGAACCTTTAAATTAAAAACACGACTTAATAGTTGACTAAAAATATATAAGCTATGCCCTCTAAACACTGATGAATCAATTTGTAATTCAGCTTTTACCCCTCTCACAAACATTGGAAATGGTTTGCCATCTACAAGTTTATGAGTAAGTGAAAATTCTAATTTTTTAATTGATTCAATAATTAAATAATTTTCTTTTGACTGCGGTAAGTTATACAAAGCCAGCAGCTCTTTAACATGAGAAACAGCATCCCCTTTCATAAGCGCCAAGCTATTTAATGAAAGATGCGAAATCACACGCCATTGCTCACTTTGGCCTTGTTCAAACTTATAAGGCTTTGTTGGCCGCTTTAAAACAATGGCACGTCTAGCCAAGCTACTGTCATTTAAATTTAATACGTTATTAGACTGACCCAGCGCTTCATGAGGCAAGTCACGGTTTGAACATAATAATTTGGTGCTAATAAAATCTGAACGTGTTGAAAATGGATTTAGATTTTTAGAAATAATGGAATAGCCCATTTCAACAAAATTAGACTGTAACTTTTGATAATTCACTGAGTAAAAAAAGCGAGCTGTATCATTATGATAATGGCTCATCGCAAAAAACGGTAAAACAGGAACATAGCTTTCTTCCTGATTTGTTTTTTCACGCACCATATTCATCTCAAGTATTGAATATACTTGATAAAATTCAGGATGATGAGCATCTGTAACCAATGGATATTCGAGTTGCTTATGTACTATTTTTTGAGGTTCCGCATATTTTTCAAATAAGTTGATTACTGGGGTAGTAAACAATTTAAAGTTTGCAATATTTAGCTCAGAATAGTTTCTAACAACGGCTTGATCATTTAAATTTAATTTAAAATGAATTAAAAGCTCAAATTCGGATACTTGCTGAGGTACAGCCTTTAAGAAATCTAAATCAAGTTTAAGATAGCTAAACTTTTCTGGGAAACAAAAATATTCCATCAACAAACGATAAGCATGATGCGTATGTTGATCGAGAGGTAATAAACTTTCTTGTTCAGAAAAACCTATTAATTCGAATGGATTCTTACCCAACTCTACAATCGTTTGACCATGTTTAACCGCAAAACTGGTCCCTTTTTTGAAAATACTATCAAGTACTTGTAAAGGAAAATTAGAGATAGCATCTAAATAAATAGGAAGCTTCTCATGCATTAAGCATGCATGCGCACTATTAAAAATTTCAAATTTAAGGCTCAACGTCGCATTTTGGTTTAGGTGCATATGTGCACTAGGAGTCGTTTTAAAATCTAAACCACTTAAATGAATAGGTAGTAATTTAACATCTTGAGTTGTATTAAACTCACACTGTACCCCTTTGAAACTACGAGATTTCAAAACTGTATGATCAGGTACAAGATGAGGTTCTGTAAGCTGTTTAATTTTATTAATATCTTCAAAGCTAACAACTGAACAAGCAGGAAAATGACGCAAGTATTGAGGAAACATCACCTCAAATAAAGAACGAGTAAAAACATCATAACTGTCTGTAAGTTTTTTATCGATTCGAGCGGCAATCAGCGAAAAAGCCTGAATCAGACGTTCAATATGCGGGTCATCAATTTGCTCTTGATTTAAAGATAAGCGCTGAGCAATTTTTGGATATTTTTGGGCAAATTCTCGAGATTGCTGACCAAATTCTTGTAATTGTTTTTCATAAAACGGTAAAAGCTCTTCTATCACAACACACCCATACGCTTAAGTTCTCGCTGAAATTACATACTGCTGCGTTGTTGGTTTTAACAATGCATCAAATACAACAGGTTCATATAGAGGGTGAATATTTAGATAAGCCTGAATACTTAAACATAATGCGCCCATATTATGTCCATCTAACAACATCTCTACCCGTATTTGTCTTAACCGAGGTTCATGAGCTGCTATTGATTGCTCAATTGATTGACAGATTTTATCCCGATCCAGAGGATTGGCTGTAGAAAGCCCCACAAAATCAATAATCCCGAACTGAAGTATCGATTTTTTTACAAGCGGATAGTCATCAACAACATGATCTAACTTCGCTACCCGACTATTGAGCAAGTCTTCTAAATCCTTTGCTACAGATTCTCTTAATTGCTGAATAGAGAGACCTTTTGCATAATCTTCACTTTCTGGAATTAAGCGATCAAATAAAGTTGAACGAAATCCGTATGGATAAAGCCGATCTAAGTTCATTCGGGTTCACAACAAAGCATATTTAGAGACAGCAGAGGCTAACTTTATGTCAGCCTCCACCAAATATTCACTTAAATAATTAAGCTGCGTAAGAAGCTGTATTATTAGAAAGTGACCATTTCTTAGTAACAGCACCTTTAGCAGTACCGTTAATATCTTGTTGGTTATAAGTCCACTCAACAGCAGCATATTTCAAGCCAAATGCTTCTGTAGGAACGCCTTCTTCGTTAACAGTTGGAGTCACGCTAGAAACTAGAACGTGCTTCAATTTGATTTGTAAGTACTTGATACGTTTATCGCCATTTGCGCGATAAAAGTCGATTTGTACTTCATCAAATGTATAACCAGCTGAACATGCTTCCCATAGTTTCGGGCTAGTAGCATCTAAGTCTTTCACGAAAACCATGTCAGAATGTTCAACACGTTCAGCAGTGTGGCCACCTACGCTACTTGAAGTAGCAGATTTAGGTTGACGAATGTTATGAGACCAAGAGTTAACTTCTAACCAACCTTTGTGCTCAGAATCACGAGATTCTCCATCAACTTTATATTTACCGCGAAACTCAACGTATATATCTTTCATTTAGAACTTTCCTATTTTTAATTTAAAGTTATTCTTTAGCTGACCTTGATTAATTTGAGGACTGAGGTAACTCAGTGACAAGTCGTAAAGAAACCGACAACTCATCCAGCTGGAAATGTGGTCGCAAGAAAACCACAGATTTGTAGTGACCTGGTTGAGCAGGATCTTCTACAACTTTTACAGACGCTTCACGTAATGGGTATTGAGCTTTTGCTTCTTGAGAAGCACCGTCATCAAGTAATACATACTGTGACAACCACTCGTTTAAAAATGCTTCAACATTACCAGCAGAAGCAAAACTACCCACTTTATCTCGCATCATTGCTTTTAAGTAATGTGCAATACGTGAAACAGCCATGATGTACTGAATTTGACTTGATAAAGCCGAGTTTGCATTGGCAGTATCGTTGTCATATTTTTTAGGTTTTTGAGTTGATTGCGCGCCAAAGAAAGCTGCGTAATCTGTATTTTTACAATGTACTAACGGAATAAAGCCTAGATCGCTTAGCTCTTTCTCACGACGATCTGTGATTGCGATTTCAGTTGGACACTTAAATACGACTTCACCATCTTGTGTTTTAAATGTATGGACTGGCAAACCTTCGACCAAACCACCACCTTCAACACCACGAATAGCGGCACACCAACCATGCATATCAAATGCATTTGTTAAACGAGTACCAAAAGCATAAGCTGCGTTCATCCACAAATATTCATTGTGGTTTTCACCAGAAACATCTTCAATAAAATTAAAGCCTTCTGTCGCAGTACCTTCTTTTGGATGATATGGGAGACGACCTAAAACATGCGGCAACGTCAATGCAACATAACGTGAATCTTCACTATCACGGAATGAACGCCATTGTACATATTCAGCCGTTTCAAAGATTTTTGAAACATCTCTAGGACGATCAATATCTGTAAATGACTCAAGGCCTAAAATGCTTGGGCTAGCTGCTGAAACAAATGGCGCATGCGCTGCTGCTGCAACATGAGAAATTTGTTCAAGCAAATACATGTCAGATGGTGTACGGTCAAACTCAAAATCACCAATTAATGCTGAGTATGGTGCGCCACCAAAAGAACCGTACTCTTCTTCATAAATTTTCTTAAATAAAGTGCTTTGATCGAAGTCTGTAGCACCCTGAAAATCTTTTACCAACTCTTTCTTTGTCGTATTTAACATACGAATTTTAATGAGCGGATTTGAAGGTGTTTCTTGGCAGAAGTAATAAAGGCCACGCCACGTTGATTCAATTTTTTGAAATTGCTCATTGTGCATAATCTGGCTTAACTGGCTTGAAATTAGCGCATCAATTTCTGCAATACGCTTATCAATTGATAAAGTCATATTTTCAGAAACAGTAATGGTTCCAGCCATTACTTCTTTAGCAAGCTCACCAATTAAACTTTTAGCACGGGAATGTTCTTCGTCATTTCGTGCAATACGACTTTGCTCAACAATTGAATCTAAAAGATTAACTTCTTCATTTTCAACAAGTGGCATCGCTGCTGATTGAGTATTATTCATGGTCAGCCTCCGCACTTAATTTACGGATCTGATCAGTATTTTTAAGAACTTCAT
This sequence comes from Acinetobacter sp. ABJ-A23_2, assembly GCF_044538765.1. NCBI lineage: Bacteria > Pseudomonadati > Pseudomonadota > Gammaproteobacteria > Moraxellales > Moraxellaceae > Acinetobacter > Acinetobacter sp. ABJ-A23_2. Next base: position 1,336 of record NZ_JBIUCP010000030.1, on the reverse strand, counting down.
CAAGCAAATCTTCTAAACGTTCACTGTTAGAAATTTTGTTTCTTAAATCAGTTAAACGTTCACGTGCTTCAACGAGTTTCTTTAATGGATCAACTTGTTGAACGACATTTTCTGGACGGAAATCTTCCATTGACTTAAATGTTAAATCAACAGCCATCTTCCCACCCTCTTCAGTTAGCGTATTATCTACCTGAAAAGCAGCTCTTGGAGACAACGACTCCATTACTTCATCGATATTATCTAAATCTACATTAATAAATTTTTTATCTTTTAACTTTGTACGTTCAAGCTCAGATGCTGCAGAAAAGTCACCCATTACACCAACAACAAACGGGAGTTCTTTTGCTTCTTTTGCATCACCAATTTCAACATCGTAAGTAAGCTGAACACGAGGAGGTCGAATTCGTTGAAGCTTCTTTTGTACGCTTTCTCTTTTAGCCATAAGGTTCTATCCCAGATTATTTAGTTAAAGGGTCAAAAGGCGAACTTTTTGATTTACTAACACTCGCAACAGGCGCTGCTTTTGGTTTAACCGCAGGTGTTTTTACTGGAGTTACTGTATGTTTAGTTGTCGTTCGAGGAGTAGAGACTCGATTACGTACTACATTTTGTTTTCTATAACTTCTTTTTTCATTGTCAGCCGAACCACCTTCCGAGCTCGCTTTGAAATTCGATGGATCAGGTGCAGGCATTGCTGTATGAATATTTTCAATTAATTGCTTTGCAGGAGGATATGTTACGTCATTCGTTAAATATCGCATTTCCTGACCACGCATTTGTTGCAAAGAGCTATTTGCAATGCTTACGCCAGATAAAAACAATACATCTGTTAATAATGAACCACGAACGTTTTGGCTCTGTAATTGACTAGCTAAATTTAATGCTTTAACTGGTTGGTTAGTCTGATAAAACCGCATCGCTGCTTTAGCTAATAAATCATTCTTTTGAGTAGAATTATCTGTATCGCATACTTGTTTAAAAAGACTTAATAACTCAGGATCAGTTTGACCTTCAATTATAGGGTTTTTCTTAATACAGCTTTTCTTTAGTTTTATAGGTTCTAATTCTGCAGCTTGTGCACAAGATAAACCAACACAGTTACCAATTAAAAAAAGTATCAAAACACTTTGCTTTAACACAACTTTCATTCCTCTATCTTCTTATTTAATCAAGGTTTTACTGAAAAATTAACATTTTATAAATATCAAAAAATCAGGCTTAAACCTTATATTCAAAAAATTTGAACGCAGTTTATCATATAATTAAACATATTTTATATAAAATTCATATCAAACTAAACTAAAAGTAAATAGTTTAGATGCTTATAAAATATAGC